>NZ_JBEPLO010000012.1:0-80265 GCF_040545225.1 Streptococcus rupicaprae
ATTCAAAAACCACACAGTGATTCTTTCATCTTGATTGTTTTCAAGACAGAAATCACTGCGTGGTTTTATTTTGAAACTAGTTTTTGCCCGGCCTCCTTTTAAAGTCTTTTTCAAAAATTAAGTTACACACTGGCCTTTTTAATTTGTTGATGGTGGAACAAAACGCCCAGAGCCAACCCCAACAAGGCAGGAAGAACCCAACCCATTCCAATCGTATAAAATGGTAGTTTAGCTGCTGCTAGACTTGAGAGTTGCTCGATCCAACTGGCTGAATTCCAAGGCGAAGCTGCTAAGCCATCTAGAATAGCTGGCAAAAGCGTAAAACCAACGGTCCAACGGTAAACACCCGAGTTTCCTTTGAGCCATTTTTCCAGCAGCGCTAACATCACCAAGACAATAGCTAAGGGGTAGAGAAACATTAGAACTGGAATTGAATAGGCAATGATATTAGTCAGGCCAACATTAGCAAAAATCGCAGGGAAAATGGTCGTCACAATGAGAAAACTCTGGTAGGAGATGGAGGGAAACATCTCAGCAAAGGTCTCTGAGAAGGCAGTCAATAGGCCAACTGCTGTTTTTAAACATCCAAAGAAGACAATCAAGGCCAGCAAGACATTGCCAATGGTCCCCAAATAATGGGCTGCAATCTGTGCCAAAGCATCACCACCATTAGCAGCCAGTGGAAATTGTCCCAAACTGGTGGCCCCTGCATAGGCCAAAAGGGCATAGATGACAGCCATCAACACCATGCTAATTGAGCCAGATTTAACCATATCAGAAGCTAGTTGTTTCGGTTCTGTGACTCCCAAACGCTTAAGTGCTGAAATAACCACAATCGCAAAGGCCAAAGCTGCTAAAACATCGAGAGTATTGTACCCATCCAAAAATCCTTTAGCCAAGGGGCTGATCCTATAAGCTTCTTGAATGGCCATCTGACTACTGCTCCCCATAGGTGAAAGAACTACCATCGTCAACAGGACTCCCAGAACGATTAGGAAAATAGGATTGAGCCATTTACCGACATAGGCCAGCAACTGACCAGATTGCCTAGAGAGCAAGAAGGCCAGACCAAAGAAAAAGATCGAGTAGATTGCTAAGGCTAGCTGATGATGCTCTTGACTAACAAAAGGAACCAGACCAATCTGAAAAGAAGTGCTCGCTAAGCGTGGAATGGCAAAAAAGGGCCCAATCACAAGGTAAAGCAAAATGGTAAAGAAACGGCCATATCCCTTACTAACCCTCGAAGCAAGCTCGTAAACACTGTTGCTCCTGGTCAAAGCCATGCCGACAATAGCTAAAAACGGAAACCCAATAGCAGAGAGAAGAAAGCCGATCACAGCAGGCCAAACCGCTGCCCCTGCTTCCTGTCCCATAAAGACCGGAAAAATCAAATTCCCCGCCCCAAACATAATCCCAAATAGCATAGAACCTATAAATAGGTAATCTTTTTTGGTTAATTTTGCCGTCATACCGACTGCCTCCTCTATTTAATACGGATAGCTCATAAAAGCAAACTTGAAAACCACGGTCGTACCTTGGAGCAACTGACTGGCTCTTTATCATGTTCTTTTTAATAAATGGTCAATGTGGCTGCCAATAGATTCTCCATTGTGCCGAACCAGTTGATGCCTGTCTTTTCAAGCCTATTGAGCACGAATAGACTCTATTATATCCTAATCATATCTTATAAGCAAGAAATCTAGTTTCGAATTTTTCCAGGGGGGATTAGTCTCAAAATTAAAAAGGCCAGCCGAAGCTGAGACCTTGTTGGACAATTTTTTAGTACAAATGGATAGAACCGTTTTGACTGACAGGGATTCGGTAATAGGCATACCCTTCTGACTCGTGACTAAATTTAAAACCAGCCTCTAGGACTTGGGTCATGAGCCCTGCATCGCTCTGGGCGACCTTGGTCATTAAGGTCCCATTGACAGCATAAAGAATTCGTGTGGTCGGCAATTGGTCCCCTACTGGCCAGACACTAACCGTCTGACTTTCAAACCAGGCCTCACTAGGAGCTTCTTTTACCACCAAGTGCCAGGATTGGATGGTGTTAATTTGCCTAAATGAACCATCCTGATAGAGTTGAACAGGAATAGCCAGCTGTAAGTCGACATCACCAAGGGGCATCTTCTGCCGCAAGGTGTGCAAGCTAACCTGTTTGGAAATACTTTGATCCAGCATGGCCATATCGACCGCTCCGCTATAGTCCGAAGTTGTCCCAGATACTGTCGTTACTAAATTGACGGTTGAGGACTCTGCCTTAACTCCCTCTGGCTGTTGATAAGTAACCAAGATCAAGATACCTGCTGTCAGGCTAAGTACCAGTATCCTTTTTAGAATTGTTTTCATCGGTATCACCTCCTTAGTTCACCACCATTGAAAACAAGAAAAGCTACCTTCTTCTTAAATCTCCATTCCTTATGTCAAATATGTTTGATCTCTTTAAACCCATTATAGCACAAATTAACAATAGTGACAACTTTTTTCAAAAAAAGAAGGGTCTATTATCTGTTTACTTCTATTCAAAGAAAATCAATCTAGCCTAGAAAAGGAAGCTGATGATAGCACCGGGGTTCATCGAAGCGAGTTGACAACGGCTATCTGTGATTTTCAAAGAGTATTAGCGCTAAAAATCCACTTCACGACATCGGATAGTTCGATTACCATGAAAAAAGACCTGACCATAAAGCCAAGCCTGACATTCTATTAATTACATACTGTGGACCAGGTAGTGAAAGAGGCGGCTGTGATGGCCATCTTCCAGCAAAAATTCTGGATGCCACTGCAAACCAATCACTGGTGAGCCAATCGTACCTTCGTAGGCCTCGATAGTCCCATCTCTAGGGTCTCTAGCGGTTAATGTCAAACCAGGAGCCAGCTGTTTAATGCTCTGGCTGTGGATCGAATTGATCTGAAGTCCCGACTGCAAAAGGGTTGAAAACTTGGTATTAGGCACCACATCAATCTGATGGTGGGTACCAAGTAACTTGTCCTGTAAATGTCCCTTCGTTTCTTGATGCAGGCTACCGCCAAGGGCAACATTTAGGAGTTGCATGCCTCGGCAAACCGCAAAAATGGGTTTCTTCTGCTTCAGGGCTTCCTTGATCAAGGCCAATTCAAAGTCATCTCGCTCTGGGGAATAATCTTCACTATCCACTAATTTTTCTTCCCCATAATAGCGCGGATCGACATGCTGGCCACCTGACAGGACCAACTTATCAATCATAGAAATATAGGCAGGGGCCAAGTCAGGTGTCCCCAAAGGCAAAACAATGGGAACTCCACCAGCTGTCTTCACTGCCTCCGACAAAGAACGCGGGACAGCATCATAAGTGATCCCTGACATAGCTGGGATTTCCTTCTCATTTCCTGTAATTCCAACAATAACGGGCTTCATGGCTGTCTCCTCCTCTTTGATGATAGTCCTATCTTATCATAGAGAAAAAGAAGCGTCCAATAGAGATTTTTTATGGTGGCCTTTAAAATTCTTAAAGGCTAGGACACGTGCTTAATATCTTCTTAACGCGCTCTTTTAGAGCTGGCAAAACATCTGTTTCAAACCAAGGATTTTTGGCCATCCAAATCTGATTACGCGGAGATGGATGCACCAAGGGAAAATAAAGTGGTCCAAATGCTTGGTAGGCTTGAACTGTCTGGGTCAGACTGGCCTTTAATGGCAAGTCCAGGTAGGCTTTTTGAGCATAGATTCCCACTAGGCAAATGAGTTCTACCTGGGGCATGAGAGCTAGTAGTTTAGGATGCCATTTGGCCGCAAAATCAGGCCTAGGCGGTAAATCTCCAGACGTTCCCTTACCTGGAAAATAAAAATCCATGGGTAAGATCCCAAAATGCCCCGACCGATAAAAAGTCCCTTCATCGACACCCAGCCAGTTTCTCAAGCGGTCTCCTGAACGATCCTTGAAACAGACACCTGCTTCTTGAGTCTTTTGCCCTGGCGCTTGTCCAATGATTAAAATTTTAGCTGTTTCTGGTGCCTCAAACAAGGGAGTAATCCCAAGGTCTGTATAAGACCTGTTTGCAGGATCAGCCATAATCTCTTTTTTTAACATGTCTTGGTTAATCAAAGTATCCACCTCTTTAGTTAAAGAGGTTGAGAAACACCCTCAACCTCAGGATACATTCATTTCGTCTGCTTAATAGTGGTTCACTGAGGGTTCCGCTACCTGTTTGCACCAACCTAACAACTATCTTCTAAATACTGATATAAAAGTGCTTTACGCAATGATTTTGATGACTCACCGTTTTAGCACAATTTTCCACATTCGGGCCAAGATGAACCACTTTTTAAAACACAGGTCTACTTAATCAACTCATAAATAGCTTCTGCGTAGATGGCTGCTGAGCGGAAAATATCATCCAGTGCCATAAACTCGTTCGCTTGGTGCATGGTGTTGATGGAATTTGGGAACATGGCGCCATAAGCGACCCCACGCTTGAGCAGACGACCAAAAGTTCCGCCTCCGATAACCATTTCATGCCCCTTGAGACCGGTTTGCTTCTCGTAAACAGACAGCAGCGTCTGCACCAGCGGGTCTTCCAGCGGGGTGTAGTGTGGCACGTGACCGTGGTCTGACAAGGTCACTTTCTGAACAGTTGCCAGCTGTTCCAGTTGCGCTTTGATGGTTTCTGGGTCAGTTCCTTTTGGATAGCGGAAGTTGAGGGCGATGGTGTTGTCTGCTTGGTCAGCTTCAAAGCTAAAGACCCCAGCGTTCATGGTCAAATCACCCATGCGCTCATCAGTGTAAGCAACACCCAGGTTGACCGCTAAGAAATCTTGATGGAGTTTATCCGCAATGATAGTGATGTAGTCTTTAGCGGCACCTGCCAAGTCAAACTGGGTCAGGAATTTAGCCAGATAGGTCGCACCGTTAACACCCTCTTCTGGGGTTGAGCCATGGGCTGATTTGCCATGGATAGTGATGGTCAGCTGATCATCACCTGTGACCTCACCACGCACCTCTGGGTGGGCAGAGAGGAAGTCAGCAAGGGCTGCCTGAGCTGTTGCCAAGTCAAGACCTGTCAGCTCTGCGGTGGCTGACTCAGGCACCATGTTCTCCCTTAGACCGCCTTGGAAACTGAGCAAGATCACTGCTCCGCCATTGCTCCCAGCGTAGTGCAGATAGGCTGTGATGTTGCCCTTCTCACCGTTGATAATCGGGAACTCCGCGTCAGGCGAGAAGCCGAAATCAGGCAGGGGTAGCCCCACATGCTCGAAGTAGTAATCCATGTCCGCCCAGCCAGACTCTTCATCAGTGCCGACAATGAAGCGGACTTTTTTGGAGGTTGGCAAGCCAAGTTCCTTGATGATTTTGAGACCGTAATAGCAGGCCATGGTTGGGCCCTTGTCGTCAGACGAGCCACGAGCGTAGAGGCGATCGTCTTTAATCACTGGAGTGTAGGGGTCAGTGTCCCAACCCGAACCAGCAGGCACCACGTCCAAGTGCCCAAAAATCCCCAACACCTCATCCCCCTCGCCAAACTCAAAGTGCCCAGCGTAGTTGTCAATATTTGTCGTGGTGTAGCCGTCACGCTCCGCCATGGCGAGGAAATGCTCCAGGGCACGAACTGGACCAGGTCCAAAAGGGTGCTGGTCATCGGCTTTGTCGTCCTCACGCTCAGACTTGATGCTGAGAATGGCAGTCAAATCCGCCAATAGGTCGTCTTTTCGTTTCTCTACTTCTGCTTGAAAGTTAATGGTCATGTGTTCTCCTTTGTTTTTTGATGATAAGGGGTAGCAACTTTTTACTGATTTTTTTGGAAATGGCAGAGCTGCCTCCTAGCGGTGCTCAATCACCTCGTCCACCGGTAGGCGATAAGTCGGTTCAGGTCTGTCGTCGCTGTAACCAACCGTAATCAAGAGTTCTGGACGGAAACGGCTGTCGATATCTAGCACCTCGTTGACCTTGGTCTTATCAAATCCTAGAATAATATTGCTAGCTATTTTCTGATCCGTCAAAGCCAAAACAAAATTCATGGCCACAAGCCCAGCATTCAAGGCAAGATAATCACTCTTTGTTTGCTCGTCATATTGGCTGAAGCGAGCTGGCAAGGTGCGCATAAAATGCTCCAAAAACTCTTCTGGCAAGTCCTTGATCCCAACCCTTGCAATCTTGCGTGAACGTTTGGCCAAGTCCGTATCTGTAAAGAGAGCTACCACGTACTGAGCGCTCTCTGCTTGCGTAGCATTGGCACCAAACATGTGTTCAGCCAACTGGTCCTTACGCTCCTTGACAATGACAAACTTCCAAGGCTGGATATTATTAGCACTGGGCGCCAAAGTTGCCACTTCAATCGCCGTTCGAATATCTTTAAGATTGACAGGCATGTCGTTAAATGTTTTGTAAGCATGTCGCTTTTTATTCAATTCTAAAAATTTCATAGACACTATCCTCAAAGTTTTCTTTTTCCTATTCTATCATTTTTTGAGAGGAATTTCAGCTTTTTACTAAGAAACACTCCTCTTATCTGCTTAATGGTATAATATAATAGATCGAAAAGTTGGTAGCAAAAAGGAGGCGCTATGTTAATACTAGAAAAACTAACTCAAAAAGAGAGGATGACGGCCACTGAAGCCAGTTTATCCGATTATTTTATCAACGCTGGTCGAGAGTTAAAGCATAAGAGCTCACGAGCGATAGCCAATGAACTTTACATAGCCCCTTCTACCGTTAGCCGCTTTTGCCAACAGATTGGCTATGCAGGCTTCAATGCTTTTAAGGAAGCCTATCTAAAAGAATTAGATTATTTAGAACGCACGTCTCAACAGGTCGATCCCAATCGGCCTTTCACAGCCAAGGATAGGAACAAGGCTTTGGCCAATAAATTAGCCACTCTCTACAAGGACACCGTAGAGGATAGTTTGGACTTATTAGAACACGATAGCCTTCAAAAAGCAACCTGTCTCTTGTTGGAGCCTCAACATATCATCATTGGTGCAGCGGGCGATCCACTTGAGATGGCAGAAACCTTTAAAAATCGGATGTTGAAAATTGGCAAGTCCGTCCAGGTAGAGCGACGAGGTGATAATTTGTTCTTTCAGGCTAAAACAGCTCCAAAAACCACTTGTTTTATCCTCCTATCCTACTCTGGAGAGCTTGAACAACTGCTCAAAACGGCAGATGTCCTTAGACGGCGCAAGCTGCCATTTTTTGCCTTGACGTCCTACGGAGATAATCAACTGACTCGGTTAGCGGATTTGACCCTCCACCTCTCTACTCGAGAGAAGCTAGTAGACAACCTCGGGAATTTCTCCTCTCTCTTATCCCTATCTTTTGTTCTTGATGTGCTCTATGCCAACGTCTTTGCCCACCAGTACGACAGTCATTATAGTAACCGTATGGAACTCTCCCGAGGCTATGAAAAGAAACGTAAGTCCGATAATCCTATTATCAATGCTTTTTTAAAATAGCAGAGCGCCGCAACAGTGTTGCGGTTTTTTGATGCACCTGACAACCATTTACGCAACACTGATAAGAGATGGCTAAAAAGCCTTGTCTCCTAAAAAGAAAGCCATTACAATAACACTATCAACACTAAAGGAGTTTCGGTCATGGCTAAAGATTATAGAGCATTGGCACAAACGATTATCGAAAAAGTGGGTGGCGAGGATAATGTCAATTCCCTCATCCACTGCGCAACCCGTCTGCGTTTCAACCTCAAAGACGACGATAAAGCACAGACAGATCAGCTAAAGGACACAGCTGGTATCCTCAATATTGTCCAAAGTGGAGGACAATATCAGATCGTTATCGGGCCAGAGGTGGCAGATGTCTTCAAGGCCATCAAGTCTAAGGCAAATTTTAGCACAGGCAAGGATAGCGCGCATGTAGATGATGGCAAGCGTGGTATCGCTAAAGTATTAGACACCATCGCCGGAATGTTTGTCCCAATCGTCCCTGTCATGGCTGGCGCTGGAATGATCAAGGTTATTGTCTCCTTGTCAACCATGTTTGGTTGGTTACAACCAGCGGATACGACTTACCAGTTTCTCTCTATTTTCGGTGATACCATTTTCTACTTTATGCCAGTTATTTTAGCTGCATCTGCTGCTAAAAAATTCAAAACTAACCAATACCTAGCCATGGCTGTTGGGGCCAGCTTAATCAGTCCGACGTTTGTGTCTATGGTTGCTGCAGCGCGTGAAGCTGGGACGGGACTTGATTTTCTAAGCTTGCCCGTCACACTGGCCAACTATAGCTCATCTGTTATTCCTATTATTCTAGCTGTCTGGTTCTTATCCTATATTGAGCCAGTCGTCACTAAATACACACCAGCTGTCTTACGGATTTTCTTGGCGCCGATGGTGACCTTGTTGATTGTCATGCCAGCAACCTTCCTCTTGATCGGTCCTTTAGGAACTTGGATGGGGGACGGTCTCAACACTGTTGTATCTGCCATGAACACTACTCTTCCATGGTTAGTTCCGACCGTGATCGGTGCAATGACACCCCTCCTTGTTATGACGGGGATGCACTACGGCGTTATTCCAATTGGCATCAACATGCTGGCGACCAAGGGGATTGACACTGTTGCAGGGCCCGGCATGATGGTGTCCAATATCGCCCAAGGTGGAGCAGCACTAGCTTTAGTTCTTAAAGCTAAGGATAAAGAGCTCAAGGCACTGTCTATCTCTACTGGGATATCTGCCATTTTGGGAATTACCGAGCCTGTGCTTTACGGGATTAACCTCAAGTATAAACGCCCGCTTTACGCAGCTATGATTGGAGGCGGGATTGCTGGTCTTTATCTGGGCATCATGGGTGTTGGACGATTTGCTCAAGTGCCGCCAGGTCTGCTTTCTTTACCAAGTTACTTTAGTGCGGATGCGCCCCATGTCATTATGCATGCTGGTATCGGTTGTGCCATTGCTTTTGCGGTATCCTTCATCGCCTCCTTCGTCTTAGGCTTGCCAAAGGAGAATACTTCATCTTCTACTCCTGCCACAACTGTCTCAGACGATACTGTCGTGGCAACTGTCGATGGGGAATTAATGGCCCTCGAACATGTCAACGATCCGGTTTTTGCTAGCAAGGCTATGGGAGATGGTGTAGCTGTCGTACCAAGATCTGGAACAATTGTTGCACCAGTCAATGGTGACGTGATGACAGTCTTTCCAACAGGGCATGCCTACGGTATTGTCCGTCCTGACGGCGTCGAAGTTTTGATCCATATCGGAATTAATACGGTTGAGCTAGACGGTCAAGGATTCAAAGCTCTAGTCCAACGAGGCCAGGAAGTAAAGGCTGGCCAAGCCCTGGCTCAGGTTGACCTCGATCTCTTGAAAGCAAAAGGCTATGATCCAACGACCATGACCATTATCACAGATAGCAAGGGCAAAACCATTCCACTGAAAACGAGTGGCACAGTCTATTCAGGTGACATTTTATAAGCTAAAATAATTGAGCTAAGACAGTACCGTTGAGACTGTCTTGGCTCTTCCTTAAAGATAAGGTAAGGAGGAAGGACTATGGGATTCAAAACAGATTTTCTTTGGGGCGGTGCAACAGCTGCTAATCAAATCGAAGGAGCCTACCAAGAGGACGGACGTGGGCTAACGACAATGGATACCCTGACCGTCGGCGATCGTAACAAGCCTCGCCAAATCACTTATCAAACAGTAGACGGTCGAGTCTGCAAGGCGGAACGGTTGGCAAAGGTGCCTGAAGGGGCGGTAGGCTACATCGATCCTGATGACTTTTACCCGTCACACACAGCTATTGACTTTTACCACCATTACAAGGAAGACATTGCCCTATTGGCAGAAATGGGGTTTAAGGCCTATCGGATGTCCATCGCTTGGACACGGATTTTTCCAACAGGTACAGAAACAGAACCTAATGAAGCCGGTTTGGCCTTTTATGATGCGGTTTTTGATGAATGCCTGAAGTACGGTATTGAACCTCTTGTGACCCTCTGTCACTTTGATATTCCGCTTTATTTGGCTGATCATTACAATGGTTTTTCGAGTCGTGAGACGGTGGATTTCTTTGTTCACTATGCTGAGACTGTTTTTAAACGCTATCGAAAAAAGGTCAAGTATTGGTTGACCTTTAATGAAATCAATGTCTTACGATCTTGGCTACAATTAGGGATTCATCCCAATGATGAACAGACCAAGTTTCAGGCAGTTCACCACCTCTTTATCGCTTCGGCCAGAGCTGTTCAACTTTGTCACGACTTGATTCCAGACGCAAAAATTGGTAATATGGTCATGTACGCCCCCAGCTATGCCATGACTGCCAAGCCAGAGGACGTTTTGGCAAATATTTACTATAAACGGCAGGTTGAGTTCTATCTAGATGTCATGGTTAAAGGCTACTATCCAGCCTACAAGCTCAAGGAGTTTGAACGTAAAGGTATCCGCATTACCATGGAAGCAGACGACTTGGACTGCCTGGCTAAGGGGACCGTAGACTTCATCAGTTTTAGCTACTACATGTCGACCATGTCTACGACGGATACAACCGTCCCTAAGACACCCGGTAACAATATTCTCAGCTACAAGAACCCTTATCTGGAAGTTTCAGAGTGGGGTTGGACCTTGGATCCATTAGGTTTACGCATAGCCCTCTCTGAGATGTATGACCGCTACCACGTGCCACTTTTTATCGTGGAAAATGGCTTAGGTGCTATGGATGTGATTGAAGAAGATGGCGCCATCAACGATGATTACCGCATCGACTATTTAGCCACCCATATTCGTGCGATGCGGGATGCGGTGGTTTTGGACGGGGTTGACCTTATGGGCTACACCCCCTGGGGGTGTATTGACCTAGTTGCTTGGTCTACTGGTGAAATGAAAAAACGCTATGGCTTCATTTATGTAGATGTTGATGATCGTGGTCAAGGCACCTTTAAGCGGCTCAAGAAAAAATCCTTCTACTGGTACAGGGAAGTCATCGCTACTAATGGTGAAAGCATCTCCTAAGAAATGTTAATTTAGAAAGGAAAGCTATGACCGCACTTCTTTATGGCCTCATTATCCTTTTAGCCACCTGTCTCGGCGCTATCACGGGTGCTGGAGGCGGTGCTATTATCAAACCTGTTTTCGACCTGATTGGCATGGACAATGCCAGTACTATCGGTGTATATTCCACCATTGCTGTCTTTTCCATGTGTTTGTCCTCTCTCTACAAGCACAGCAAGAGCGGCCAAGGCTTCAACAAGATTACCATGCTCCTACTAGCTGGTGGGTCTCTTATAGGCGGTTACTTTGGAGATCGGATATTTAAAGCACTGACCCAGTCTTTCCCCAACAATAGAGTAACTATGATTCAAGCCATATTGCTCTTTTTGGTCTTGCTAGCGGTCCTTCTCTTCACCATCTTTAAAGAGTATCTTCCAAGCTTGGCCATCAAAGCTAAACCTGCTATCTTTGGTTTTGGTTTGGCTGTTGGAACCCTCTCTGTTTTCCTTGGCATCGGTGGCGGTCCCCTGAATGTCATTGTCCTTCTGGGTTTCATGTCAATGACTGTCAAAGAGTCCACCCCCTACTCCATCGGCATGATCTTTTTTGCTCAAATTCCAAAATTGCTAGCCATTTTTGCAACAAGATCTGAAACGATTTTTGACCTATCCTTGTTTCCAATTATTGCGATTACCGCTGTTTTGGGTGGCTACCTCGGCACCCAGATCAATCACTTGCTGAGTGAAAAACAAGTGACCTTCATGTATCGCCTCATGATTCTGGGATTGCTCTCCATCTGCTTCTTTAATATCATCACTAATATTTAACAACGAAAACCCACCTAGCTATCCATCAGCAGCATTGATGATGAAAAGCCGGTGGGTATTTGTTTATAGAAATGTTAACAGACTTATACTCATTTAACATCAAAATCTGAAAAGACCCAATTTCTATGAACAATGGGTTTCAACACAGACCAATGCAGACTTTGAATCACTTCCTGTAGCTTGTCAATGACATCCTCAAGCGTCTTAAAGGCCTTATTCTTAAACCCTCTCTTACGAATCTCAGCCCAGACTTGCTCAATCGGATTCATCTCAGGCGTATAAGGTGGGATGAACTCAAAACCAATATTGGCAGGTTTCTCTAAGGTGCTGGATTTATGCCATACGGCATTATCCATGACTAGTAAAATGTAATCATTAGGATAGGCTTCCGATAATTGCTTGAGAAATGCGTTCATCCAGTCTGTATTACAGCCACCAGCAATGATGAAGAAGGATTCTCCTGTATGCGCATCAACAGCCCCATAGCAGTATCGGTATTCTCGGATATAGTGGCTGTGAACATGAGGGCGTACACCTTTTGGTGCCCAAGCCTTCCCAATTTTACCGATCCGACCGAACCCCGCTTCATCTTGGTACATAAGTCTGACTTTATGGTAACGACGGCTATGCTTAAAGCGCTTTCTTGTCTTCTCTAATGTAGATTTTATTTTTAGACGCCAAGATCGTTTTGGCATCTGCCTTTTTAGGGTGTTCGGATCTTGGTGTCACTTTGCGCCACCCGTGACGCTTCAGCAGCGCATAGAATCCTTCTCGGGTTGTCTGCTTCCCGATTTTATTTTGATAAGCCTCATGCATCTCTGCAATGGTGACAAATTGTCCTGAAGCACTACCAACAAACTGTTCTTTTAAGAAGGCTTTTTCTTCTTCGTAAGTGAGATAAGAACGATGACGTCCCCCTCGTGCATCATGGGTTAGAGCAGAGAGACCTTCTTGTTCATATTTTTTCACCAAACGCCAAATGGTATCATGCGATAAACCGATTAAGTCAGAAATAGTTTTGTAAGTCAACTTTTGTGAGCGCAAATAGACTGCTTGAATCCGTTTGTGATAGGAAGAGAGCTGTTTATCCTTGAGGGCTGATTTGAGTTCTGTGATTTGTTCTTGTGTAAATGTCATATAACTATTATACTTCAGATTTTGATTTTTATTAAGTATTAAATGACCTTCCTTAATTCCGATTGACTGTAGCTCTTAGGAAAGCCGCCTCTTAAACTCCTCATAACCAAAAGATTTGACCAAGCTCACTTGGTTGTGGGCATCTACTGCCATGATGGAAGCCAAGGGCATGCCATTAAAGGTATTGGTCTTGACCATGGAGTAGATGGCCATATCACAGAAAATAAGGCGGCTACCAATTTCCAAAGGCTGGGCAAAGCTGTACTCCCCGATGTGGTCTCCCGCTAAACAGGTCGGGCCTCCCAGGCGATAGGTATAGGGTTGCTCATGAGGTTCTCCAGAGCCGATGATATGCGGACGGTAAGGCATCTCAAGGACATCTGGCATGTGGCAGGTCGCTGATGTGTCAAGGATGGCATTGAAAACACCACGGTTTTCTGTGATGTCCAAGACTTGAGCAACCAGATAGCCAGCATTTAAAGCAATAGCTTCTCCCGGCTCCAGATAGACTTCGACACCATAGGTTTCTTTGATACGTTTGACTTCTGCAATCAAGAGGTCCACATCATACTCTTCACGGCTAATGTGGTGGCCTCCTCCAAAGTTAAGCCATTTCATCTGCGACAAGTACTGTCCAAACTTGGCTTCAACCGCCTTGAGGGTCGTCACCAAATCATCGGAATTTTGCTCACAGAGGGTGTGGAAATGGAGGCCATCAAGCCCTGATAAATCTTGCCCCTCAAACTGGCTATCCAGAATCCCCAATCGAGAACCTGGAGAACACGGGTCATAAATGGCATGGCCTTCTTGGGTGGAGCATTCTGGATTGATTCGAAGGCCTGCAGACTTGCCACTGGCTAGAACCTGATCCTTGTAGCGATGCCACTGGCTAAAAGAATTAAAGACCAAGTGATCGCAGATTGGTAGTAGCTCCTGGATTTCCTCTGGTCGATAGGCTGGGGAAAAGACATGGGTCTCCCCACCAAATTCTTCGTAGCCCAGTCTCGCTTCGTGAATGCCACTAGCTGTTGTCCCATCAAGGTATTTAGCGATTAAGGGGTAAAAGTGAAACATGGAAAAGGCTTTTTGCGCCAAGAGAATCTTGCAGCCTGCTTCTTCTTTGACACGGGCCAAAATTTCCAAGTTTTGACGAAGTAAGTTTTCTTCAACCACAAAGGCTGGGGTCGGGACCTTGTCAACCGACCACTGAATTGTCGCCTCTGTCATCTAGTCCACCAAGACTGGGTTAAAGTCTTCTTGCCATGGCAAGCCCCACTCGTTCAAGGCTTCCATGAATGGATCCGGATTCAACTCTTCCACGTTGAAGACGCCTGGTTTTTGCCACTGGCCATTCAACACCAACATAGCACCAATCATAGCTGGTACACCTGTGGTATAGGAGATGGCTTGTGAACCTACCTCCGCATAACATTCTTGGTGGTCACAGACATTGTAGACATAGTAGGTTACATCCTTGCCGTCTTTCTTGCCTTGGAAGATACAGCCGATGTTGGTTTTCCCAACGGTCCGTGGGCCCAAACTAGCTGGGTCTGGCAGCACCGCTTTTAAGAATTGAAGCGGAATGATTTCCTTGCCTTCATACATAATTGGCTCAATAGAGGTCATGCCCACATTTTCTAGACATTTCAGATGGGTGAGATAAGATTGTCCAAAGGTCATGAAGAAGCGGATGCGCTTGATACCCTTGATGTTTTGAGCCAGAGATTCCAACTCTTCATGGTAAAGGAGGTACATGTCCTTCTCGCCCACTTGGTCAAAGTCATAGACACGCTTGATTTCCATTGGCTTTGTTTCGACCCACTCGCCATTTTCCCAGTAACGGCCATTGGCAGAGACTTCGCGAATATTGATTTCAGGGTTGAAGTTGGTCGCAAATGGGTAGCCATGGTCACCGCCGTTACAATCCAAGATATCGATGTAGTTGATTTCATCGAAGTAGTGCTTTTGGGCATAGGCTGAGAAGACACCCGTCACCCCTGGGTCAAAACCAGATCCCAAGATGGCTGTGATCCCCGCTTCTTCAAAGCGTTTTTTGTAGTCCCATTGCCACTTGTACTCGAACTTAGCCGTGTCCTCTGGCTCATAGTTGGCCGTATCCAGGTAGTGGGTCTTGGTCGCCAAGCAAGCATCCATGATGGTCAAATCTTGGTAAGGAAGGGCCAAGTTGATGACGATGTCTGGCTGGAAATCGTTGATCAAAGCGATCAATTCGTCCACATTGTCCGCATCTACTTGAGCCGTTGAAATCTTGCAGCCCTTCCCGTCTAATTTTTCTTTCAAGGCATCGCATTTGGACTTGGTCCGTGAGGCGATACAGATTTCATCAAACACCTTGTAGTTTTGAACACATTTGTGGACCGTTACGCTGGCAACCCCGCCAGCTCCAATAATAAGGGCTTTACTCATTTTCTTTCCTTTCTAATTTCTCTATTTGTAGAGATAGAGCATGATTTCACGCAAGAGCTTGCAGGCCAGAGCTGTTGATTGGCCAGATTGGTCATAAATCGGGCAGAGCTCGTTCATGTCGGCAGCTACAATGTTGAGCTGGCTGACAGTCTCAATGGCCTTCATCAAGTCCATAAAACGAACGCCTCCAGCTTCTGGTGTGCCGGTTCCCGGAAATTCTGACGGATCTAGAACGTCTAAATCAAGGGTAAAGTAAACAGGCTTGCCCTTGAGCTGCTCAACCACTTCTTCTAGGCCATCAAAGTTGAATTTTTGGAGATGGGTATGCTCCTTGGCCCATTCAAACTCTTCACGCTGGCCAGATCGAATCCCAAATTGGAAGATCCGCCCATCTCCCAACATCTCCCAACACCGTCTGATGACACTGGCATGGGATTCTCGCACACCAAGGTAGTCCTCACGTAGGTCTGTGTGGGCATCAAACTGGATGATGTGCAGGTCTGGGTATTGCTCCAACATGGCCTTGACTGGTCCAGCTGTAATAGAGTGTTCACCGCCAATCATGATAGGCAACTTACCATCATGCGCAATGGCTGCGACTTGCTCTTCTAGCATCTTGAGGGTTTCAACCGTATTGCCAAAAGGCAACTCCAAATCTCCCGCGTCAAAGACTGCAATGTCTTCTAAATCCTTGTCTTGGTAGGGACTGTAGGTCTCAATCCCAAAGCTTTCATTGCGAATAGCGGTGCTAGCAAAGCGGGTCCCTGGACGAAAAGAGGTCGTGCTGTCATAGGGCGCCCCAAAGAGGACCATCTTGCTGTCCTCGTAGCTGGCCTCACAGCCAATAAAGGTTGTTACATTAGGTTTCACTGGTTAACATCTCCTTGATATAGTTTGGTAGGTAAAAGGCTCCAACATGGATGTCGTCGTTGTAGTACTGGGTTGAAATGGCAGAGCGACTGGCCAGTTGGGTACTTTCTTTCGGATCAATGCCCTTAGAAGAAAAGCCGACCAAGAGGTAGCCCGCTGCATAACTCGGCACGCTGGTCAGATAGACCGTATTCCGAGGAAAAACAGCCTGCAGGCGATCCCTGATATGGCGAAAAGCTGTCACATCTTCTTGATAAAAACTATTAGCCTGCTGGCTAATCAGAATGCCATTTTCTGTCAGAGCATTGTAGCAATTGCCATAAAATTCCCTTGTGAATAAACTTTCATTTAGCCCAAATGGATTGGCCGAGTCAACAATAATCAGGTCATAGGCGTTTTCCTTGCGGCGGACAAATTTAAGGGCGTCTTGAATATAGAGGTTGACCCGCTCATCCTGAAAGGCAACTTTGCTTTGGGGCAGATATTCCTGGCAGACTTCTACGGCACGCTGGTCCAATTCCACCACATCGATGGTCTCAATGGTCTCGTATTTCTCAAGTTCGGTCAAGACACCACCATCTAAGCCACCGATGACCAGGACTGTTTTGATGTCAGACTTGGTATTCATGGGCACATGGACCACCATCTCGCTGTAGAAGGATTCGTCCTTCTCTGTTGTGATCAGCTCACCATCAAGAGCCAAAATTCGCCCGTATTCCTTAGAATCCAGCACCGCAATATGCTGGTACTCACTGTGTTCGCTATAAACTTCTCTTTCCACATTGATAGACAACTTGACGTTATCCTGATGGAAGTCTGAAAACCATAAATCCATCTCGTTTCTTCCTTATCCTTCCTGTTTGACCACATTGATTTTATCGACGTTAGCATCCTCTGTTCCCATGAGGAAACAGCCTTTAACCTTGGCATACTGGATATGCTCTACTACTTCTTTGGTGATCAATTCACCCGGCGCCACGATAGGAATCCCTGGTGGGTAGCACATGACCATTTCCCCTGAAATATAGCCCTGACTCTCCTCCAGCGGCAGGCTGATTTTCTCTGCGTAAAAGGCCTTTTGGGGTGAAATCACCACATCGGTCTTTGCGATATCAAAAATCAAGAGGCCTTTTTTCTCTTTCTTAAAACGACGGCGAATCTCAGACAGGGCGCTGACCAAGCGCTCGATATCATGGATCCGATCCCCCACGGAAATATAGGCCAAGATATTGGCTGTATCGCCAAATTCCACCTGGATATTGTACTCATCGCGGAGCAGGTCATAGACTTCAATGCCTGTTAAACCAAGATTTGTTGTCTTGATGCAGAGCTTGGTCGTGTCAAAATCATAGATGCCATCTCGGTCGATAATTTCTGTCGAATAGGCATAGTAATCCCCAATTTCATTGATTTCATCGCGGGCGTACTGGGCCAGTTGATTGACCTTATCAAAAATCGCTTCGCCATTGATCACTAGGTTTCTGCGTGCCAGATCAAGGCTGGACATGAGCAGATAGCTGGCACTGGTCGTCTGGGTCAGGTTGATGATCTGGCGAACATACTCTGGATTGACCTCATTGTTGACCAGTAGGAAAGACGATTGAGTTAGCGACCCACCTGACTTGTGCATGCTGACTGCTGCCATATCGGCGCCCGCATCCATCCCTGAAATGGGCAGGCCTTTTCCAAAATAGAGGTGGGCCCCGTGAGCTTCATCTGCCAGTACCAAGAGTCCCTTTTTGTGGGCCAAGGCTACAATGCGTCTCAAGTCAGAACAAATCCCATAATAGGTTGGATTATTGACCAAGACCGCCTTGGCATCTGGATGCTCTTCGATCGTTTTTTCCAATTCAGCCAAAGGCATCCCTGTCGAAATTTCTAATTCTTGTTGAAGAGGTGAGGTCACATAGACAGGTATCCCCCCGCACATCACTAGGGCGTTGATGACTGACTTATGAACATTGCGGGGAAGAATGATTTTGTCACCTGCTTTGATCGTCGCAAAAATCATGTTTTGGACTGCACCTGTGGTCCCATTGACCATAAAGAAAGCATGCTTGGCCCCAAAAGCTTCTGCCGCCAATTCTTCTGCTTCCTTAATGACCGACACAGGATGACCAAGATTGTCCAGCATCTTCATCGAATTGGCATCCATGGACACCGCCTGCTCCCCTAAGAATGCCGTCAATTCCCGACTAGAGCGTCCCCTTTTGTGACCTGGCACATCAAAAGGAACCACTCGACGTTCTTTCAATTCCTTAAGGGCCTCAACGATGGGCATTCTGTCTTGATTTTTCATTTCTTCTCCTTTCACCACAAAAAAACCAAGCATGGCAAAGCACACTTGGATAGTATCGGTTATCATCTGCTAAAAAGGCGCACCGTTAGCTTGTCGCCCGGTCTTTTTCGCGTCTTATTAGTGTAGAACGTTAGAGTCTATATAGCATGTCTTACTTTTACTACTCTTACCAATCGTTTTCACAAGCGCAATGGTTTGCCATTACGTTATAAAAAATTTGAGTCGATAGCCGTAGCTATCTCTTCAATGGGCGCGAAGCCCCTCTACTAACATCAAATCTGTTCTTTTCACAGTCCCAGCTTGGTTTTAAGCTTCAGCTCACTGGTCCTATTTATCAAAACAGCAATAAGTTTGGCAAAGTAAAACTCGCCTCTCTCGTTCGCAATCTTAACTGCAAGAGTATATTAACATAAATAAGGTACCATTTCAAGCTTTTTTGAAAGATTTTCTCAAATTCTGGAATGTGTGAGACTGAAACGAGGCTGTTCCTTTGTAATTTTTTATAGTCTTGATAAAAAAGATATATTTGGGAGATTCTCTGAATCATGTTAAGATGAGAAAAATAGCATGGAGGCAAATGATGATTGAAGTTAAAGGAATTAAGAAATCTTTTGGAGATAAGGTCGTTTTAGATGGTGTTTCTCTATCTGTTAAGCAAGGGGATGTTGTCGTTATTTTAGGACCATCTGGTTCTGGAAAAACGACTTTTTTGCGCTGCATTAACCACTTGGAAACAGTTGATCAAGGGCAGTTGGTTCTAGCTGGCAAAGACTACAACTTGGCCAAACTGTCTCGTCAAGAGATTTTAGAGATTAGACGCAAGACAGCCTTTGTTTTCCAAAATTACAGTTTATTCACCAACAAAACAGCCCTTGAAAATATCCTAGAAGGCTTAGTTATCGCCCGAAAGCTCCCCTTGACCCAGGCAAGAGAGATTGCCGAGTCGGCACTTGAGAAAGTCGGACTATTAGCCCACAAGGACAAGTACCCTCACCAACTATCTGGCGGCCAGCAACAACGCGTCGGTATCGCCCGTGCCATCGCTGTCAAACCAGAAGTCATCCTCTTTGATGAGCCCACTTCTGCTCTGGATCCAGAGTTGGTTGGCGATGTCTTAGAAGTCATGAAAGCCTTGACCAAAGAAGGTATCACCATGATTGTGGTCACCCATGAAATGAGCTTCGCCAAAGACGTTGCCAACCATGTTGTCTTCTTTGATGGCGGAAAAATTGTAGAGGAAGCTCCTCCAGCTGAGTTCTTCACTAGTCCTAAAGAACTGCGAACACGACAATTCTTAGCTCGTATCTTGCCAGATTTCGCTATTGACTATGTCTTGTAAGCTTTCAAGAAGGAAATAAGCGTCTCAGGTGGACCAACCTCAATACTGTTTAGTTCAGCTTATAAACCTCACAGTAGTCGACAAGTCGCTATGATGAGGGACTTATATCCAACTGATTTTGCAAGAGAAGGTCTCTACTGCTCTTTTCTAATGTCTAGAAGCTAGCCAAAATCTAGCTTATCAGAATTTCAACTACTGCTTGGTCACAGTTTATCTAGCTTAGCTTGAGAAGACCAGAATGATTGCCTGGTCTTTTTGTGATTTTTCAAACAATATATAGACAAATCCTATTCCTCCAATAGGATTTTTAAAATTAAAAAAACCTAAACAAGCCCATAGCCATTATATATTATGCAAGATAATCGTTGCATGATAAGATTGTTTTCAACAACAAACGCACTTGATGCAAGGAGGTAATTATGGTTACAAAACGTGAATTAGTTGAAAAAGCTTTTAATGGCGAAGTTGTCGATCGAGTACCTGTCGGCTTTTGGTTCCATTTCACAGAAAAACACGAATGGCTCAATGGTCTCGAATCCGAGGAAATCTACCAGAAAAACTTAAGAGGTCATCAGAATTTCCTGAAGACAGTCCAACCTGATTTCATCAAGTTGATGAGCGATGGCTTCTTCAGATATCCAAACCCGACTATCCATACAAACTTAAAATCTGCAGAGGAATTAAACGATATCAAACCATTGCCAGACAATCATCCTTGGTTTGAAAAACAAGTTCAACTCTTGAAAGAAATTAAGGCCTCCTTTGAAGAAGATATTGTTGCAGTCTACAATATTTTTTCACCAGCAACCCATTTAAAATGGCAACTAGCTGATGAAGTTTCCTCAGGAGATGACCGATTAGCAGATTTGCTACTTGAAAACCCGGAGCTTGTCCAAAACGCTTTGAATGTCATTGCAGAAGACCTAGCTAAATTAGTCAAACGCCTACTAGCAGAAGTTCTGATCGACGGCATCTACCTCAGCGTCCAAAAAATACAAGATGAACGCATTGCGACGGATGCCTATCCGAAATACATTCAGCCTGCAGATCTCATCGTTCTTGAAGCTGCTGAAGGAGAAAAAGGATTAAATATTCTCCATATCTGCGGCTATGAAGGAGCGACCAATGACGTCACTGTCTTCAAAGATTACCCAGTCAAAGTCTTCAACTGGGCTGTAAAACCGGAAGGAATTTCTCTAAAAGAAGGGCGAAAACTTTTCGGTGGCAAAACCGTTTTAGGCGGGTTTGAAAATGAAAAAGACAGCCTTATCGCACATGGTACCCGTCAAGAGATTGAAGACGAAGTCCAAGCCATTCTAGCCGAAACAGGCAGACAAGGCATTATTCTTGGCGCAGACTGTACTATTCCAAGCAATATTGACACCGAACGTATCCAATGGGTTCGCAATGCAGCCAAATAAATCAAAAAGGAGAATTTCACATGAGCAAGAAAAAATGGTATACCGCGACTGGTATTGTCGCAGCAGCAATCTTAGCAACGATTATTGGCCGTCAGTTGACACAATCTAATCCAAAAGAGAGTTCCGAGGTTATTACCCTTCGAGTAGCTCATACTCAATCTTACGCTCCTTATGACTTCACCAATGAAAAAGGAGAGTCTGATGGTTATGAAGTTCAAGTTTTAAAAGCTATTGATGAAAAATTAGAGCAATACCAATTTGAATACACAGGTACCAGTGATGAAGATCTTCTTGTTGGAATTGAATCTGGAAAATATGACCTTGGAACAAAAGGAGCCTGGTACACAGAAGAGCGTGCGAAAAAGTTCTTAATCCCTGATACGGCCATCGGTGCAAGTATTATCGGCTTTACCATCCGTAAAGATGACGCCAACAAGTTTAAATCCATTGATGATTTTGCAGGAGCCGGGGCTAAGTTGGTTCCCATTTCCCCTCAAAATGCCCAGTATAATGTTATCCAAGACTACAACACTAAAAAACCTGACACACCAATAGAATTGACTGCTGCCGAATCTTTCACCGTGGCTGATGCTTATGCTTGGGTCCTTGAAGGGCGCTACGATGGTTATTTCGACATTAAGTTGTCTTATGAGAATGCAGTCTTAGCTGAGGACGGTGCTTACCACCAATATGCTGACCAATTGAGTTATTTCCCTTATAGAGGGATTGAAACTTATCCTCTGATCCATAAAAACGAGCAAAACGAAGCCTTTGTCAAAGCCTACGAGAAGGCTATCAAGGAGCTAGAGGAGGATGGTACTTTAGCAGAACTTTCTGAAAAATATTTTGGGGAAAATGTATTCGATTATGTCACTAAATAGGAGGAATTCAGATGGTTAACTTTTCCTTATCTAGGGTTGGGGAATTTCTTCCCCAACTTCTTCCTTTCATTCCGGTAACGCTTCTTCTAATCGGTTTAACCTTTGTGATCGGTTCCCTACTTGGAGGCGCATTGACATGGATTCAATTATCTAATGAAGTTGGTGTGAGAAAGATAGCCGAAGGGTACATTTTTATCTTACGCTGTACTCCACCAATCGTGTTGCTCTTTCTTGTTTTCTACGGTATTCCTGAATTTTTAAAATGGTGGATAGGCTTAGACATTAACAACTGGCCAAGAAGTGTTTTTGTCGTAATTACCTTAATCCTACTCTTTGCCGCTATGATCTCAGAGGTATTTAAATCAGCCTATCTAGCCCTTCCCAAAGGCCAAGAGGAAGCTGGCTTGAGCATCGGGTTAACACCCTTTCAAACCTTTTCCAGAATCCTATTGCCACAAATCATCAAATTAGCCTTACCTAATATGACCACAGCCTTGTTAAATTTGATGAAAGACGCAGCCCTAGCTTATACGATTGGAATGGTGGATATTATGGGAGCAGCCAATCTCATTGTTGGGCGCAACCTAGGGAACTATTCTTTGGAAACCTATACGGCAGTTGCCATCATCTACTGGGGGCTTTCCTTACTATTCTCCCTCGTCTCTCAGTGGCTAGAACAGACAATACCACCAAAAGCTTAGGAGGATGGACATGGAGTATATTATTCAGACATTTATCAAAACCTTAGCAGGTGTTCCTGTTACACTAGCCATCATGCTGGTGTCTTTATTGCTAAGTCTTGTTCCCGCCCTTTTCTTGGCCTTGGGACAAATTTATCATGTGAGAGGTGTCAAACTATTTTCTCTCGTTTATCTGGCTTTTATTCGCTCAACACCACCGATTGTCATGATTCTTTTCTTCTACAGTTTATTTCCTAGTCTTCTCAATTATTTTTTTCAAAAATTACAGATTACGGTCAATGTTTTTGAATTCAATCCTATTTTCTACGCTTTTATTATTTTTAGCTTAATGACAACTGGAACCTTGTCAGAAATTATCCGTTCTGCCCTTCTAGCAATCAATAACGGGCAACTCGAAGCAGCTCAGAGCATTGGCCTTACAACGCGACAAGCTTACACTAGAATTATCTTTCCTCAAGCTTTTAAAGTCGCCTTGCCAAATCTCTGTAATCTTGTCATTAATCTTGTCAAGGGGACTTCGCTCGTATTTGTTATGACCATCAAGGACATTACAGCAATCGCAAGGGTAGAGGCGGCCTATGGCTACCAGTATTTTGAATCCTATTTTGTTATCTTCTTGGTTTACATTTTATTATGCGGTAGCATCCAATTGCTCTTTAACCGTCTTGAGGAATCTATGGCACTGCCAGCTTGAGGAAAATAAAAATCCCTTATCTCAATTTATTCAAAATATAGCATGGAAAGAGGAAGTTATTTCAGCTCAAACATTTGCTTTATTGGTATCAAAATAAAAAACTTTTGGTTTTTCCTCTTTACCACATCACCTTAAAATTACACATAAAACGGGGACCCAAGTTTTGGGACCCCGTTTTATGTGTAATTTTTTAGTTTACAAAATCAAGCAATGCCAAGAAGCTGTCTGCTTCCAGTGATGCTCCACCGACAAGGGCACCATCCACATCTGGACAAGCCATGTAGTCTGCAATGTTTTCTGGTTTAACAGAACCACCGTATTGCACACGCACCTTATCCGCCACATCTTGACCAAAATCGCTAGCCACTACATCACGCACAGCCTTACACATTTTTTGTGCGTCGTCTTGAGTAGCAGATTTGCCAGTACCGATTGCCCAGATTGGCTCATAAGCAATGACAGATGAAGCAACCTGTTCTGCTGTCAATCCTTTAAGAGCAGCTGATACTTGAGCACCTACGAATTCGACTGCTTTACCAGCTTCGTAAGTTTCCAAAGACTCCCCACAGCAGATGATCGGCGTCATCCCATTGCGGAAAATCGCATGGGCTTTTTTGTTGATGTCTTCGTCTGTTTCTTTAAAGTAGTCGCGGCGCTCAGAATGGCCGATGATCACATATTCTACACCGAGAGCTGCAATTGTTGCGGGACTATTTTCACCAGTATAGGCACCAAAATCTTCAAAGTAGCAGTTTTGCGCTGCAACTTTCAACTCAGACTTGGTCATTTTAATGCCTTTTTTCATTCCTTCTAGGAAAATAGCAGGAGAACCAATGACTGTTTCTACAACGTCATTTGATGGAATGGCATTTGCAACAGCTCCAATAAAATCACGCGCTTCTTTAGCGGTTTTGTTCATTTTCCAGTTTCCGGCAATAATGGGTTTACGTGACATTTCACATACCTCTTTTTCTTTTTATAGTTACCTTATCATTTTACCATAAGATTATCTAGAAATAAAGCCATTTGCGAATGGCTTTCTCATGTTTCAGAAAATTTTCTTCTATTCATTTATGTTCAAACACTCATCAACAACCACTAAAAAATGAGGGGGATAATTTCCCACCTCATTTTCTTCTAACGGCTTGAAATGCCTTTTTTGAAACTCTTCCAAAGACCAATGTCATCGGTTTGCAGAATCAGGCCTGCGTAAGATTTCCCAATATAGTAAACCAGTCCAAAGGACACAGCGATCAAGATGGCTAAAGATCCCCAGGCCTCAGCTGTCGAAGCAAAGCCATTGATGACCCGAATCGGCATAAAGAAGGTCGATAGGAAGGGAACAAAGGATCCTACTTTCATGATCAGGTTATCAGTGCCGGATTGCCCCAGGAACATGGCTCCAAAGAAGGCCACCATAATCACCATCATGACTGGCGACACTGCCTTTTGGACATCTTCCATCCGAGCGACCAAGGACCCACACAGGGCCGCAAAGACCACGTAAATGAAGAGTCCAAAGATAACAAAGAACAAGGTATTGAGCGAGAGATTCCCCGCTACACTCTGAATCATGCCCAAGAAGCCAGATGATGCCAAATAGTCTTTCGCCAACTGGAAGGCAATGAAGCCACCAACCACATAAATGCCGATATGGGTCGCAATTACAGCCAAGATGCCTAGGATCTTGCCGTAGAAATAAAGCGGTGCAGGAACACTGGAGAAGATGACCTCCATAATCTTAGTCCCTTTCTCACTAGCCACTTCTTGTGCCGTCTGACTAGAGTAAGTAATCAGGATCATATACATGAAAAAGACTAAGCCAAAATAAGTCACATACTGACCGAGTTTTTCAAACGCCTTGTCCTCAACGATTTCTTCTGTGAAGTTGAAGGTGGTCGCCAGCGTAGCTACCTGATCAGGGCTGAGGCCAGCCCTTTCCTGATTGAGCTTGTTTTGCGCATTGGTCAAGGCCTGGGTCAGAAAGAGTTTGTCATTCTGATGCATAGTCTCATTGCCATGATAAGTTGCTTGGAGTTGACCGTCCACTTCTTCTATTGTCAAGTAGCCTGCTATCTCTTCATCCTCCAGAGCTGCTTGAGCTGCCGCGCGGTCTTTATACTGGTCCGTATAGCCACCAAGAGCCATCATATCTGCTGTTAGTTGCTTATCAGCGCTAACCAGGGCGGTCTGACTGGACAAGTTACCTTCAGCAGATGATGCGCCTAACATCCCACCCAAAAGACTAAGTCCGATAAAGAGAAAGGGAGCCAAGACCATAAAGAGAAAGGCAAGAGATTTGACCTGTCTCAAATAGGTTTCTTTCATTACAATTAGAACTTTTTTCATGCATCCACTCCTGACTTGATTTTGAAGATTTCATCGATGGTTGGAGCCTGTTGGTCGAAGGTCGTAATGTAGCGTCCTTGGGTCAGGCGGTCAAAAATAGCTGAACCTGCTGTCTCATCATCCAAAATCAGGCGCCATAATCCCTGATTGGTTCTAGAGACATGGGTCACATGCGGCAGACTTTCCAGAGCTTCCTGAGTCCAATCACTAGCCACAAACAATCTGGTCTTACCAAAGCTATTGCGAACCTCTTGGATAGGGCCATCTACAACCACATGCCCATCACGGATCATCACCACCTCATCGCAAAGTTCCTCCACATTAGTCATCACATGGTCGGAGAAAATAATAGCTGCGCCACGAGCTTTCTCAGCCAAGATAACTTCTTTCAGGAGGGCGGTATTGACAGGGTCAAGCCCACTAAATGGCTCGTCTAAAATGATTAAATCCGGCTCATGAATCAGGGTCGCGATCAGTTGAACTTTCTGCTGGTTCCCTTTGGACAAGGCCTTAATCTTGTCGGTCAACTTGCCCTTGACCTGCAGGCGTTCCATCCAAAGCGGTAACCGCTCGGCAATGTCCTTTTTGCTGAGGCCTTTAAGAGTCGCTAAGTAAGTAACCTGATCCTTGACGGTTAGCTTGGGCATAAGGCTTCGCTCCTCAGGCAAATAACCGATGCGCTCAAAGGTTGCAAGCGTGATTCCTTGTCCTTCAAAAGCGATATCACCCTGACTCTCTACAAATTTCAAGATAGAATGGAAAACGGTCGTCTTACCAGCACCATTTTTCCCAATCAGGCCAACGATATGGCCTTTGGGCACCCGCATATCAATGCCATGCAAGACCTGATGATTGCCATAGCTCTTCTTGACTTTCTCTAATGTCAGCATAAACTCCTCCTATAAAAATTGTATTAATGTATACATATATTACCATTGTAGCACTTCAAAGAAGAAATTTCAAGATTTTTTGAAACCATTTTCCTAATGAACTAGATTTTGCTATAATAGGATCATGAAAACCTACGAAAAAGTTTATCAACTCCTATCGACTACGACTGATTACCTCAGCGGAGAACAAATTGCTGAGCAACTCAACCTTTCGCGGACCAGTATCTGGAAGGCCATTCAACAACTGGAAAAGCAAGGCCTAACGATTGAATCAACCAAACACCTAGGTTACCGCCTGCGTGAGGGGGATCTGCTCCTTCCTGATTATTTAAGAAAGCAATTAGCCC
The DNA here is from genome assembly GCF_040545225.1 of Streptococcus rupicaprae. Classification (NCBI taxonomy): domain Bacteria; kingdom Bacillati; phylum Bacillota; class Bacilli; order Lactobacillales; family Streptococcaceae; genus Streptococcus; species Streptococcus rupicaprae. The sequence continues at coordinate 27,113 of NZ_JBEPLO010000012.1, forward strand.
TTGAGATAGTCTATACTCCGGACAGTCAGTCGACCCAAATAGATGCTAAAAAAGGGATTGAAGCAGGCCATGCCGGCAACTGCCTCTACCTAGCACCCAGTCAAGGTGGAGCAAGAGGGCGCTTTGGACGAGCGTTTTTTGCCCCTGAACAAGGCGGTATCTATATGTCTCTCCACTTGAAACCGATGCTTTCTCATGCAGAACTGCCTTCCTATACCCTCCTAGTTGCAGCGAGTATTGTCAAAGCAATTCAAGATTTGACTGGCATTAAAACGCAGATCAAATGGGTCAATGACATCTATCTAGGACAAAAGAAAATCGCTGGAATCCTGACAGAGGCTATCACATCTGTCGAAACAGGTGTCATCACTGATGTCATTATTGGTGTCGGCTTAAATTTTCTAATCAAAGCGTTCCCAGAAGAATTGTCTGATAAGGCGACCAGCCTCTTTGAAGAAAGACCCAACATCAGCCGTAACGACCTCATCCTTGCTATCTGGAAGACTTTCCTAACGACGCCTGAGGATACCCTCATCCAACTCTACAAGGAACATTCTTTGGTTCTCGGCAAGACCGTCACCTTCCAGCAAAATGGCCAATCCTTCACCGGTCTTGCCAATGCGCTCAACGATCAAGGGCAGCTGCAAATCATCTCGCTAGATGGGCAGGAACTCTGGCTCAATAGCGGTGAAATTAGCCTGACTTCTTGGACAAATGAAAACAAACCAGGCCACTAAAGTTCTGATTTGTTCTTACTTATTCTTCAAAATCAACCTTCTCTGGACTGCTTAAGCAGTTTGAGGGAAGGTTTTTCTTATGAGCGCCCATTATTTAAAGGTCTACTTTTTCAACTTCGCTTCAATAGCTCTGATTAGCTTGCTCAACTGGTAGCTGACCCGCAGATTACGGAGCAAAATAGCGCCCCAAAAAATTACAAACCCCATTCGCCCCGCCATGAGTGACTCATTAAAAAGGTAGGTTGCAATACCCGTTGACAGGGCCAAAAAGATAAACTGATAAAAAGGAAGATAGATTTTCATAATTCTATTATACACCAAAATCTCAAATAATGGGGCTTTTACACGCTTAGATAGTCTCGATACCTCCGAAAATAGAGACTGTAAGCGGCTACTATCAAAAAGTTCAAAACATAGCAGAGCAAATGGATGGTATTTTATGCTCTTTGAGTATAAAGGACGACACAAAAAAATCCCAGCCCAAAAGCCAGGATTTCTCCCTTACCGCACCTCTGCGCCGAGTTTGTCGGTCAGGGAGGTGGTGATTTTTTCCATGAATTTGACCACTTCCTCGTCCGTCAGGCTGGCTTCTGGGTTCTGGAAGGTCAGGTTGTAGGCCATGGACTTGGTGCCTGCTGGCAGCTTGTCGCCGGCGTAGATGTCGAAGAGCTTGACCGCGGTCAGGCGTTTGACGCCGCTCACCTCGATAGCCGCCAACACCTCTTGGTGGCTGGTTGTTTTTGGCAATAGCAGAGCGATGTCCCGGCTAACAGCAGGGAACTTGCTGATGTCTGCAAAGATCTTGTTCTCAGGCAGGGCCGCCTCGATGGCCGTCAGATTGAGCTCGGCTACATAGGTCTCTGGGATGTCATAACTCTTGGCTGTCTGCGGATGAATTTGCCCGACAAAGCCGATACTGGCCCCGTCTGCCAAGACAATCTCAGCCGTACGACCTGGGTGAAGGCTGGCCACATCAGACTTGGCCACATAGGTCACCTCAAGACCCAACTGATCAAAGATGGTTTCCAAGATCCCCTTGGCATAGAAGAAATCCACTGGCACAGCTGGTGTCTGGAAGTCCTTGTCTGCCACCAGACCCGTCAGGACCAGGGCAAAGCTGTTGATTTCTGTCGGAAGGTCTGCCTTTGAATTGCCAGTCTGAGCAAAGACCTTGCCAATCTCGTAAAGGGCTAGGTTCTTGTTCTTGCGGTTGATGTTGTAAGAGATGATGTCCAGCATGCCAGAGACCATGTTCTGACGAAGAACCGAGCGGTCAACCGTCATCGGCCACATGAGCTCGGTCTGGGCAGTCGGTGCCAGAGTGAACTCGGTCGCCTTTTCAGGTGTGGTCAGGGCGTAAGAGATGACCTCTGTCAAACCAGCTCCTTCTGCCAGGGTGCGGACACGGCGGCGAAGTTTTTGGGTGCTTGTCAACTCGCCAGCTGTTCCACCTGCTTCTGGCAGGGTCGTTGGCAGCTTGTCATAGCCGTAGATACGGGCAATCTCTTCCACCAAGTCAGCCTGGATACTGATGTCCCAACGGCGTTTTGGCACGCTAACAGTGAAGCTGTCTGCCGAACCTGTCAGACCGAAACCAAGCTGGGCAAAGATTTGCTCAATATCTGCATAGGTCAGTTCTGTCCCCAGACGGCTATTGACATGGGAAAGAGAAGTTGAAACCTCAACTGGGTTCACATCCAAGTCACCAGCTGTCACACGGCCTGCGGTCGGTTGACCACCTGCCAATTCTTGCAGGAGGGCAGCCGCCATGTCCAATGCTTCGGTAACAGTAGCATGGTTGACACCTTTTTCAAAACGAGAGGAGCTTTCTGAGCGCAGATTGAGGCGGCCAGAGGTCTTGCGGATGGACTTGCCGTTGAAGACAGCAGCTTCCAAGACCACATTTTTAGAATTGTTGTCAATTTCAGTTGATTGGCCACCCATGACGCCACCCAGGGCAACGGCCTGGTCAGCCACCGAAATCACGATATCATCTGCGACCAGCTCACGCTCCTCACCGTCCAAGGTCACCAGTTTTTCACCGTCACGGGCTTGACGGGCTGTGATGTGGTTGCCCTCAAACTTATCCAAGTCAAAGGCATGCATAGGCTGACCGAAGTAGAGCAGGATGTAGTTGGTCACATCGACCACGTTGTTAATCGGGCGGATGCCTGCGTTCATGAGCAGGTTTTGCAGCCATTGCGGACTTGGGGCAACAGTGACATTTTCCACCACACGGGCTTGGTAGGTCAGAACCTGGTCACTCTCGATGGCCACCGAAATCTTGTCGGCTGTCTGCACCTGGCTTTCGCTCAGCGATTTTTCAGGGAAATGAATGGACTTGCCGTAAATCGCCGCTACTTCGTGGGCGACACCACGCATGGAGAGAGCGTCGGCACGGTTGGGCGTGATGGAGAGCTCGATGATGGCATCGTCCATGCCCAAATACGGAAAGACAGAGCTGCCAACCTCGGCATCTTCTGGTAAAATCTGGATACCGTCGGCGAACTCTTTGGGCACCACGCTGTCAGAAACACCCAGCTCGCCCAGAGAGCAAATCATACCGAGAGACTCCAGTCCACGGATTTTGCCTTTTTTAATCTTGTAGTTGTCGGCGATGCGAGCCCCTGGCAGAGCCACCATGACCTTGATGCCTGCACGGACATTAGGCGCTCCGCAGACAATTTGTCGAGGCTCACCGTCACCAGTGTCCACCTGACAGAGGTGGAGGTGGGTATCAGGCACATCCTCGCAAGAGAGGACATGACCGACCACGATATTGGACAGACCATCAGCAGGCGTGGTCACGCCCTCTACTTCGATACCTGTCGTTGACATTTTTTCGGCTAATTCAGCGACTGGGACATCAATGTCGACCAGCTCTTTTAGCCACTTGTAAGATACTAACATGGGTTCTTCTTTCTGTTTAGTTTTTTCTTTTTTTGATACTTCTCTTAAGTGGCACGGACGCAAGCAACTGCCTACGGCATTTCATTGCTAACTTCGGAGCCTGAGGTCTCCGAAGTTCCGTCGTGATATCGGTGATAACTCACCGATATCACTCTTGCCACGGCGAAAAATATCAGTTGGCGAGCTAACGCTCGCTTTTTTTTGCTGAGCGATAAGCGTATTTTCTGCAACAGACTCGCTTCGCTCGTCTAATTTGTTATCGGATACACGACTTCAAACTCTTCGCAGACGATTTTTGACTGGTCAGTGAAGATAAGGCCTGCTTCTTCGTAATAAGGTTTGAAAAAGTCGATATGGGCTTGACGCCACCAAGCTAGGCTGCGGTCGCCTTCGCCTTCTTTGTAGGCATGGTCTGCGGTGACTTGACCAAATTCGGTCACATAAACTTTAGTTACCCTGATGACACAGATGGCATTTCCTTGACTGTCTAATATCACATCATAACTACCTGCTTCTGGAATAGGTTCATTGTCCAAAGCGTAGAGGTCATAGCCTGAAGCTGTGGCAGTCTTCTTGCCTTCTAAAACCAGTTGAGCGAGTTCATCTGGCAAAACGCCAAATTCCCAAGCCTCATAATCATCACCAGCTTTTGGGTTGATGGCCTTGTATTCTTGCCATAATTGTTCTGGGGTCATCGCATGTCCTTTCTCATCAGCCAATCGGTATCAATTTTGTCTCCAACTGCAAAGCTGTGCTCGGAAAATTTCTCAAAGCCATACTTGGCATAAAAAGTTTGGGCCTTATCGTTGTGTTCCCAGACCCCGAGCCAGACCCAATCAACTTGGCTTGCTTCTGCTGCTTCTAAAGCATAATCAAAGGCTACTTTTCCCAGTCCCTGGCCTTGGAAATCTTGGAGAATATAGATTCGCTGAATTTCCATGGCCTGATCCAGAACCTGCTCGGTCTGAGAAGTGTTCCAATTCAATTTAAGATAACCTGCAATTTGGTCATTGACCAGGATAAAATCAACTTCTGTATCTGGATCCTTCAATTCAGACTCTAAAACTGGTACAGCGTAGGCCTCTTCGAAGAAGGTTTGCAACTGCTCTGGACTATTGTCATGACCAAAGGTTTCCGTGAAGGTCTGCTCTGCTATTTTCTTCAAACGGCCTACTTCGTCCAAACGAACAGGCCGAATGCCAACTGTCTTGACCATCAAATGTTCTCCCTATTTAAACTGCTCCGAAAAGCGGGCGTCGCCCTGGTAGAAGCCACGGATATCGTTGATGCCGTAGCGGAGCATGGCAATCCGCTCCTGACCAAGACCAAAGGCAAAGCCAGAGTAAATTTCTGGGTCAATACCAGACATTTCTAGCACGCGAGGGTGAACCATGCCGGCCCCTAAAATCTCAATCCAACCGGTCTTCTTGCAGACGTTACAGCCGTCGCCACCACACTTGAAGCAAGACACGTCCACTTCAACCGATGGCTCGGTGAATGGGAAGTAAGACGGGCGCAGGCGAATCTTGCGGTCCTCGCCAAACATCTTCTTGATGATCATCTCAAGCGTGCCTTTGAGGTCACCCATGGAAATGTTCTCGCCGACCACCAAGCCCTCAATCTGGTGGAACTGGTGGCTATGGGTGGCATCGTCGGTGTCCCGACGGAAAACCCGTCCTGGCGAAATCATCTTGAGTGGGCCCTTGCTGAAATCATGCTCGTCCATGGTCCGAGCCTGAACAGGGCTGGTGTGGGTGCGGAGCAAAATCTCTTCTGTGATGTAGAAGGTGTCCTGCATGTCACGAGCTGGGTGGTCCTTAGGCAGGTTCATCCGCTCAAAGTTGTAGAAATCCTTCTCCACCTCAAAACCGTCCACCACCTGGAAGCCCATACCCAGGAAGATGTCCTCGATTTCTTCGCTGGTCTGCGTCAAGACATGACGGTTTCCCTGCTTGATTGGACGACCTGGCAGAGTGACATCAAGGCTTTCAGCAGCTAACTTGGCTTCGATGGCTGCTTCCTCCAAAAGTTGTGCTGCTTCGTCAAAGGCAGCTGTCAGCACATCACGCACCTCATTGACCATCTTGCCGACAATCGGCTTCTGGTCATTTGACAAGTCTTTCAGACCTTTCAGCAATTCGGTCAGGGAACCTTTTTTCCCCAGCACCTGCACTTTCAGGTCTTGGAGGTCCTTGGCATTCTCATGATGAATGTCCTTGAGTTTGGCAACGGTCGTCGCCTGTAAATCTTTGAGTTGTGTTTGTAAATCCATGAGATTCCTTTCTTGTTAGTGTGGTCTATTCGTCAGAAAAAAGAAAACGCATGCCAATACTCCCAATAAGCGGAGCGTTGACACGCGGTACCATCCGTTTTTATCTGCTCGGCGCAGACCTTAATTAATAACCTTATGCTGAGTGAATTCGGTATAGTTTCACTGGTTGAGCTTTCAGTCACGGCTCAACTCCCTGGACAGCTTCCCTAAACTTACTAGTCTCAAAAGTTGTTATTCAATTGTATTTTATTTTAGCAAAAAACTCTCTAAGACGCAAGCCTGAAATACATCAATTTGAGCTATCTACTATCTTCAAAGCTATTCCACCAAGCAATGCAATAAGTCCCTATCACTTCCAAGGATTTTACCGATAAGCAATGTCTAAGGGTATTGAGTCACTTCTCCCGTCTCATAGTCTAGACTAAGACCGTTTTGAACATTGGGGACAAAAACATTAAATTCTAAACTACCATCCGAAGACTTGGCCTCTAATTGCCGTCCAACAGCGACTAAGTCATCCGCATCTGCATAGATCAAGGTTACCCGCATGCGCACTCGTTTGTTTTTATCCAGAGCTTTTCGGACCAAGGTCTCATAGTAATTTTGACCTGTTGAATAATTTTCGTAAGCTTGATTAGACCAAGAGGTCTGAACGGCGACATTCTTAGGGTTAGCAGTTGATGCATCAAAATCTTTAAGGCCCCCAGCCAAGGCATAGCCGATCAAATGTCCTCGGTCAACTGCGTGATCATACTCCCCTTTCAGGTCATGTACCTGGTCCCACCCCGCAGGTGTCCAACCATTTTTCCCATCAGGATTTTGTTCTCGTTTTTGATATTGTCGAGTAGCTTTTGAAAGTAAGGCATTGGCAACCGTCGGCACTTCTTGGCTGTCGATCACCTTAGTCTTATTGTCCACATAGGGCAAGGAAGCAACATCCGCGTCCAAATCCGTTTTATTGTGGTTGAGAATAAAGGCTCCCGAACCGTTCCACTGAATTGGTTTAGGCAACTGGGCGCGAACCTCTTCAACCAAGACAGAGCTAGCAAGAGTTTCATCTGGCGTCTCCTGCCATGCTGACGTTTGGTGGACGGGGATAGGCACATCATAGTGAGGTTGCTGGTCAACCAGTATTCCTGTTTCCTTGACCCCATAACCTGACAAGGCTAAAACCAGGGCCAATAAGGCTCCCCAAATCGTCTTTTGTTTTTTTGTCTGTTTCATTCTCTTCTCCAATAAAAAAGTAGGACAAGCCTACTTTCCAGTAAATTTACCAATCAATTCCTGCCACTTGGTAGGCGACAGGATGGACCACATAGAATCTCCATTTCCAATCACACCATAACCAATCATTAGCCCTAGAGCAAATAGCAAGCATGCGATTAGGATAATCAATAGGATAATGAGCAACTGCTGGATAACATATTTACTACTTTGGCGCCTAGGCTTCATCTATCTCCTCCTGCGATACCCTCTTGATATCTGCTCCAAGTTGCGCTAATTTTTCATGGAAACGGTAATAGCCACGATCTAGGTGAGTTAAGTTCCCCACTCGTGTCTCTCCTTCTGCCACCAATCCAGTTAAGATCAAGGCTGCTGACGCCCTAAGATCTGTCGACAGAACTGGTGCTCCCTGAAGAGGGCTTCCCCCATGAATCAGGGCTGTATCCCTCAAAATCTCTGAGTGCAAGCCCATCCGACGCATTTCTTCAAGATGTTGAAAACGGTTCTCAAAGACTGTCTCAATCATAGTCGATTCTCCCTGAACAACAGCCATCAAGGCAGTCATCTGGGCCTGCATATCCGTTGGGAAACCTGGATGAGGCTGTGTCTTGACCATAACAGGCTTCAGCTTCGACACATCTGATTGTACTCGAATCCCGTCTTTTTCCTCTGTCACCCTGACACCCATCTCTAACAATTTAGCCAAGAGGGGACGATTATGTTCCCAGACCGCATCTTTAATCAGAACATCTCCACTGGTCATAGCAGCTGCCACCATAAAGGTTCCTGCCTCAATACGGTCTTGAACCACATGATGCTCAGCCCCATGCATACGCTCCACACCTGTGATGGTTAGGGTATCCGTCCCTGCCCCCCTAACCTTGGCTCCCATTTTATTGAGTAGGTTGGCTAGGTCTACAATTTCAGGCTCACGCGCAGCGTTTTCAATCGTCGTCACGCCATCTGCCAGTGTCGCTGCCATCATCAAGTTTTGGGTAGCGCCAACACTTGGAAAGTCCATATAGATATAGGCGCCTTTGAGCCCATCTGTTGTCGCTTCAATGTAGCCATGTGTCTGGTGAATCTTTGCCCCCATAGCTTCTAAGCCTTTGAGATGAAGATCTATGGGTCGAGAACCGATGGTACAGCCACAAGGCATAGATACTTTAGCATAATGGTTACGGGCTAATAAAGGCCCTAAAACAACAATGGAAGCCCGCATTTTGCTGACATAGCGATAAGGCGCTTCACCGTGCAGAGGCTTGGTAGCATCTACTGTAATCTGATTGTTTGCTTCATCAAAGACAACCTCGGTATTAAGGCCACGTACCACATTGTTCATGGTGAACACATCTGATAAATTGGGGACGTTGGTTAGTGTGGTCTGCCCTTCACTAGCTAAAATGGTCGCTGCCAAAATAGGTAAAACTGCATTTTTAGCTCCCTCAATCGTCACTTCACCTGATAACCGAGCTGCTCCACCCTTGATTACAATTTCTTCCATCTCTTCTTCCTTTATTTCTCAATACTAGGACTCTTCTAATCCTTTTTGCATAAATTCAAAATAGGCTTTTGGCTAAAGAAAAGCTTGCGCCAAACTACGTCCTAGACTCAATAAGTCTAGGAGCAAGTGACTGGCTAAAAAACCCAATGCCATACTTAATAGAACGACTAAAAGTCTCAATCGTCCTAAATTTTCTGCATGAATCTTGGTGAATTTAGACCAATCAACTACTGTTGTCAGTAAATGATAGGCTAAGGCCACACAAAGCATATGGCTGGTTAACATTAAGGTTGTTGTATACATGATTCGATTATACCAAAAAGAGGAGTAAATGGCTTGTTTTTACTTTCAAGCAGAGAACAAAAAATCTGGCCCACCTCCAGATTTCTAAACTTATTTCCGCAAGTCAATACGCTTACTTAATTTGTCCATAATGATAGCTCCCACAATCAGAGAGGCAAATTCTCCAAGACCAGTCGTCATCCAAGTAAAGAAGAAGGGTGCTTGGTAAAGAAAATTCAGCTCTAAGGCGATAGTAAACATGCTCAGGGAAAAGAAAATAGCAAAGTAAAAGAAGGCTTTGTTGATTAGACCATTGAACAGATAGTCCTTCATGTAGCGCTCAAACAGAAAAACACCAAGGGTCAGAAAGACCAGAGTTGACGCTCCACCAACGACCATATCGATCAAACCATAGCCGATCAGATTAGCGATCATACAGCCAATTGTGACGCCAATGATGTATTTCTTATTGTAAAAGGCCGTAAAGTTCATCATTTCTGAAATCCGAAACTGATAGGCGCCAAACGAAATCGCATTCAGAGGAGGGGTCAGGGTTAGGACGATGTAAATGGCAGCAACCATTGCAATTTGAGCGAGGTCAAGTGGTGTTAATTTCTTCATAAAAATCTCCTTTGGCGGCTATACCGCTTGTAATATGCTTGACAAAAGGTAGGAAGTGTCAAGGGTTGTTTGAAAACAACGATTTTAGTATAGCATAATGTTTCAAAAAATGATAGACTATGGTTATGAAAAACCAATAAAAAAACGAACTGCTTGCTTATCTTATTTTTGGTGGCTTGACAACTGTTGTTTATTTTTCAACACGGATCCTGATCCTGCAGGTAAGCAAGGAGTCACTCTTGGCAGCTTTTCTTGCTAATGTCACTGCTGTTTTATTCGCCTTCGTGACCAATGACCGTTTTGTCTTCAGGCAAAGAAGGACTGGCTGGCCCCAGCGTCTAGTCAAATTTGCTTTGGCCCGTGTCTCTACCCTTCTTCTGGATCTTTTTCTAACCCTTATTTTCACTAAAATGTATCCTGAATTCATTGGTCAGTATGTCAACCAGGACCCTCAAAGAATTGACGCCGTGGTCTCTCTTATCGGTCAGATTCTCTTCGTCGTTCTCAACTATCTACTGAGCAAACTCTTTATCTTTAAGGATAAACACTCTCCTCAGATATCTCCAGATTCAAACCAAAACGAGTGAGTCTCCTTTCAGATAGCCTCCCTGTTCCACTCCGTTTTGTGAGTCTAGATCGCCATGGTCCTCTAGGACACCATCTTGTCAATGCTAAAAGCCTAAAATCAGCTTTCTCAAAAGGTTGATCTTAGGCTTTTTATTATTTGAAGCTTATCGCAAAGCAGTCATCACTCACTTGCGCCACTCAATTGTTTCCAGAGAGCGGTTAAAACAATCCACTGGAGTGTTTTAATCCCATAGGTTGCGGTTGATGGGTTGTGGGCCAAAGGTTTGAGAGACTGGCATTATTTCAATACGGTTGATGTTGACATGGGCGGGCTGTTGCAGGACCCATAGAACGCTCTGAGCAATGTCTTCTGGCTGAATACTACCTGCTCCGTCATAAAGTTTGCTGACGCGTTCCTGATCTCCCTTGAAACGAACATTAGAAAATTCTGTCCCTCCACAAAGGCCTGGTTCAATATTGGTCACGCGTAAGCGGGTGCCCGCCAAATCGGCCCGCAAGTTTAAGCTGAACTGTTTGACGAAAGCCTTGCTAGCACCGTAGACGTTAGCACCTGGATAGGGAACTGTTCCAGCAGTGGATCCAATATTGACAATGTGGCCATGGTTACGTGCCACCATTTCTGGCAGAACCTTTTGGGTCAAATAGGTCAGGCCAATAATATTGGTCTCAATCATGGTTAACCAGTCTTGAAAATCTGCCTGATGGGCTGGTTCCAACCCTAGGGCCAAGCCTGCATTATTAACCAGACCAGCTAGTTCTTGCCAACCTTCTGGCAAACTTGCTAGAGCATCATCTATTGAGGCTGGCTTTGAAACGTCCATCTGCAGGGGGTAAAAATGATCTCCCAGCTCTTTTTGAAGCTCTTGTAACTTCTCCAAGCGTCTGGCGGCTCCGATTACTCGGTAGCCCTTGTCTACCAACAAGCGGCAAATCGCCTGACCAAAACCAGCTGAAGCTCCTGTTACTAAAATGATTTCTGTCATGACAGTCTCCTTTATACTTTCTTCTTAAATGAAGGCATCAGGTACCTGCTCTACCTTGATGACTTCAAGATTAGCCTGTACTTTTTTCAATCTCAGCGCTAGCAAGGCGCCGCTGGCGACGATTCCCATAATTAAACCAATCCAGTAGCTATAGGGCCCCAAAGTGGTCCAGTGCTCCAAAATCAGGGCCAGGGGAAGCGAAACGCCCCAATAGGCTGCCACACCCAGGATAAAGGGGAGGCGGGTATCCTTGTAACCCCGTAAGATGCCTTGAATCGGTGCTGTATAGGCGTCAGCTAGCTGAAAACAAAGGCTATAGGTGAGAAAAACACCGGTTAGCTGGATAAAGTCTGCATCGCTACCATAGAGGCCTGCTATTTTTTGCCTAAAAAGGTAGAGGAAGGTCAGCGTGAAGCCTGCAAATGCCAAGGCCAAGATGCGGCCAATTCGCGCATAGTGACGGGCTCCATCCAAATGACCTGCTCCGATTTCATAGGATACAGTGATTGGTAGGGCTGTTGAAACGCTCACTGGGAAGGCGTACATCAAGGTTGCAAAGTTCATGGCGGACTGATGGGCTGCAATCATCTGGGTGCTGTAATTGGCCATCAGTAGGCCAACGACTGCAAAAATAGCCACTTCAGCAAAGATGCTCCCTCCGATCGGTAGTCCCAATTGAAAGCCCGACCAGAGCAAGCGACCATTGAAGGCAGAGAATTTCCCTAAACGATAAGCACGAATGCTTGGGTGGGTAATCATGACTCCAAGAACAACCAGCATTAACAGCCAATAGGCTAGGGCTGTCCCAAGCCCCGCTCCCGCTCCTCCCATCTCTGGCAGGCCAAATTTCCCATAGATGAGCAGGTAATTGAGCCCAGTGTTAAAAGGAACTAAGAGCAGCATCAGATACATAGATAATTTGGTCAGACCCAGGGCGTCGAAGAATCCCCGACACACGCTAAAGAGAAAAAGTGGAACAATTCCTACCGAAAGGTAGGCCAGATAAGCTTTAGCCACATCAAAGACTGCCGGTTCCAAATCAAGAGCAGCTAAGACCGGCCGAGCTAGCAAAAGGAGCAACCCTAAGAAGGCCAAGGACAATAGCAAACTCATATAAATGAATTGGTGAAATTCCTGGCGAATCTTACTCCTATCTCCGCGCCCTAAATGCTGCCCAATGATCGGAACCAGGGCAGAGATAATCCCTGTTAAGAAGGAAAACAGTGGATTCCAGAAACTGGTGGCCATTGACACCCCAGCCAAATGCACCGTGCTATACTGGCCCGTCATCATGGTATCAATAAAGGAAGCTGAATAATTAGCCAGCTGGTAAATTAAGATTGGCAAAAAAATCTTTACGAACAAAAAGACCTTCTGTTTGATGCTGGTCGTTGAATACATGCGTACTCCTTTGAGGGATCTATTACCATCTATTATAGCAAAATTTTAAGGAAATGCAGCACCTGGCTTCATGACCTATTTCCCAAAAACGTCTCAGATCACCTTTATAGCTTCCCCATCAAATAGACTGGCCCTATCCCGCCAGTCTAGTATCCCTATCTCTAAATCCCTCTCACAACATTATAAATACTGCAACTTCCCACGGAAATCGTCTAGGCTCTTGTAACCTTTTTCAGTCATAATCTCCAATAATTCTGCCTGGAGGCGGTCAAAGATGGCAGGTCCCTCTTCCTGCAGGGCGGTACCGATTTGAACCAGACTGGCTCCGCAAAGGATATGTTCAAAGACATCACGACCGCTGGTGACACCGCCTGTCCCGATAATGGCAATGGAGGGCTTGAGCCGTTGGTAGAAAGCATGGACGTTGGCCAGAGCGGTCGGCTTGATGTAGGTGCCGCCTAGACCACCAAAGCCATTCTTCGGCTTGATGGCCACCGTCTCGTCTTCAATATAGAGGGCATTGCCAATGCTGTTGACCGTATTGACAAAGGTCAGCGGAAACTGATTGAGCACCTCAGCCATCTGGTCAAAATGGGTCAGGTCGAAATAAGGTGGCAACTTGACCCCCAGCGGTTGATCAAAGTAGGCAAAAACCTCGGTCAACAGTTTTTTGACACCTTCGATGTCATAGCCCAGCTGGGGCTTGCCGACGATGTTTGGACAGGAGAGATTGAGCTCCACAAGCCCGTCATAGTCAGAAGACTGAACCTTGTTCAAAAGGGTATGGGTCTCCTCACGAGACAGACCTGTGACAGATAGGAAGGGCGAGCTCTTCCCTACCTCCACTGACTTGAGGTAGTCCAGGTAGAAATCGATGCCCAAATTTGGCAGACCCATGGAATTGATTGAACCTAATGGCACAGGCTTATAGCGTGGCGTCGGATTTCCTTCGCGTGGCTGGAGGGTGGCCGATTTGGTCACAAAGGTCCCAGCAGACGATGCCCGCAAACCATCCAACTCCGACTGGTCATAACAGTGTACCCCCGAGGCATTCATGACGCAGGTGTCAAACTGAAAGTTACCGATACTTGTTTTTAATGTGCTCATTCGAATCCTCCTCGTAAACAAGTTTGCCTTGACAGATGGTCGCCACTACTCTCCCATAAACCTCTTGACCACCATAAGGGGTGTTTCGTCCCTTGCTCAAAAACTGGTCTGGGTCAATGGTATAAGCTGTCTCTGTCTCTAAAATAACCAAATCCGCAGATTGGCCAACTGCCAAACGACCATATGGCAACTCAAAAGCATCTGCCACTCGACTGGTCATCAGGGCCAGCAAGTCTTCCAGAGTAAACAGACCTGATTTGACCAAATAGGTATAGAGCAGGCCAAAGGCCGTCTCACTGCCCACAATCCCAAAGGCAGCCTGGGTCATGGAACACTCTTTCTCTTCTCTGGCATGAGGGGCGTGGTCGGTGGCAATCAGGTCAATGGTACCATCCAAGAGCCCCGCGATCAAGGCCTGCCTATCCTCAGTTGCTCGAAGAGGGGGGTTCATTTTCCAAAGACCAGTATCGTGGGTGATATCATTCTCATCGCTGACCAAATGATGAGGGCAGACCTCACAGGTCACCTTGATGCCGTTGGCCTTGGCTTCGCGCACCAGACGAACCGATTCCTTGGTTGACACATGGCAGACATGGTAATGGCAGCCGGTCGCTTCTGCCAGTAGAATGTCTCTGGCAATCTGCACGCTCTCGCAGATAGAAGGAATACCTGGCAATCCCAGTTCACGACTGCGTTTGCCATCGTGCATGCAGCCCCCACGAATAAGCGAATTATCCTCACAATGGGCAACGATCGGCTTGTCCAGCTGACTGGCCAGACGCATGGCCTCATACATGGTATTGGCATCCTGAACCCCACGGCCATCGTCGCTAAAGGCAAAGACACGGTCGGCCAAATTGGTCAAATCTGCCAATTCAGCTCCCAGTTCCTCCTTAGTGATGGCCCCGTAGGGCAGAGCCCTGATGACACTGTGCTGGGCAATCAAGTCCAATTGCTCCTGCAAGTGGTCTAAGCTATCTGGTACAGGGTTAAGGTTGGGCATGGGCATGACCGTCGTAAAACCACCTCTAGCCGCCGCACGGCTGGCCTGAGCAATGGTTTCCTTGTGTGGGAAACCTGGTTCTCGCCAATGGACATGAACATCGATAAAGCCAGGCGAGACATGGTGACCAGCCGCATCCAGCACCTCATGCCCCTCAGGGTCAATCTGCTCAGCTATTTCCCTAATCAGCCCATCCTCCAGCAAGAGGTCACGATAAGCCCAGTGTCCCTCCAGAAAAATCTTGGCGTTTTTAACTAACATCCATCCTCCTATAAGCTGTTCTTAGCCACTACCAGCTCCAAAATGGCTTGGCGCATGTACATGCCGTTGGTCATCTGCTGGAAAATCACTGACCTGTCTGCCTCAACCAAGTGGCTGGCAATCTCCGCCCCACGATTGACAGGAGCAGGATGCATGACAATAGCTGTCTCCTTGAGACGATCGTAGCGTTCCTGGGTCAAACCATAGTCCTGATGGTAACTGGACACATCCGACATCTTTGTCCCTACATGGCGTTCGTGTTGCAAACGCAACAGCATACAAACATCTAGATCTTCAATAATCTCATCAAAATCAACCATTTGACCCAAACTAGGTTCCGCAAAGGTGTCTGGCCCGACAAAGATTACCTCAGCTCCCAGACGAGTCAGGGTGTGGTAATTACTCTTTGCCACCCGTGAATGTTTGATATCACCCACAATAGCAATCTTGAGGCCTGCAATGGTCCCAAACTGCTCGTAGATGGTCATCAAGTCCAGCAGACACTGGCTAGGATGCTCGCCACTGCCATCGCCACCATTAATGACCGGTGCGGTCAAGCCCTGCAACTCCTCGTCGTAGTAATTTTCCTTGGGGTGACGAATGACCAGGAGGTCACAGCCAATTGCTGCCATGGTTTGGCAGGTGTCGTAGAGACTTTCGCCCTTGTTGACCGAAGAAGTGTCTGCATCAAAGTTAATGACTGTCAGCCCCAACTTGTGCTGGGCTACCTCAAAACTGTGCTTTGTTCGGGTTGAGTTTTCAAAAAAGAGGTTAGAGACCAGGAGGTCTGGGCGTTTGACGGGAGCTGCTCCAAATTTCAAAGCTAAAGCACGGTCAATCAACTCATAAATCTCACGATCGGACAAGTCCGACATCTTCATCAGGTTAAACATGTTCTTCTCCTTTATCTTCAAACAAAATCTAGTATCACAAGATGCTTTTACGCCTACTTTATCCATTATCTTAGATTGAACAATCTCAGGTTTTTCTCATAGACTATTCCAATTTCATAGGCTTGATAAGCTCTTTGTATTTTGGGTCACCACAAAACTTAAGACAGCTACCTCCTTTTTTATTTTAGAGAACGCGTCTTGACCAGTTCTTCGAGCTCCTGCTGGAGAGGCCTTAAACCATCTCAGCTAGATCAGACTGGGCTTTATCATTCTCAAAACATCGTCTAGTCGGTAAAAAAATAGTGCCCTGTCAATGACAAGGCACCTGTAAATCCTTTTGCAAAAAAGACCAGTCTCCTAAATGCTAGGACTGTTCTGTCTATACAAGTCTACAAGACCTACCGAAGTAGATCAGCAAGCATTGCCTCACAGGACAAATCATGCGTCGCTTGTAGTTGATTTTGTTACCTTGCTCGCCTCTCTGGACGAATTTAAAGATGTTCTAAGGTGATATTAGCATATTTGCAGTTAAATGACAAGAAAAACCCAAACCTTAACGGCCTCTCTCAAGCTTTTTCCGAACATTGCCTTGGAAATTCCTCCCTCTTTCAAACCAGACGTTCAAAACTAAGATTTTCTTTGCCTCCTTGATTATACCAGTTGGGAATTTCTCCTTGGCAGACAAAGCCCATCCGCTCATAAAAAGGAATGCCCATCTGGTTGTTTTGAGCAACGGTGACTTGTTGGCGGTTAATCCCGTAGGTCGCTTTCTGGTGGTCGGTCAGAAAGTCAACGAGAGCACGTCCCAAGCCCTTTCCTTTGTGGTCTGGGTGAACATAGAGGACATAGATATGCCCAAAATTACCCTCACTGACACCGCCACCGATAGCCCCTAAGACGTGACCGTCTAGCTCAGCGACCATGTAGCCGTGCCAGTGCTGATCACTGGTTGAGCATTCTTTGGTCACTCGGTCGAGGTTGTAAAAGTCAGCGATCACCTGCTCGATATACTCTGGAGGATTCAAGTCCTTATAGGTCACACGCCAAGCGGCCGAACAGATAGCACAAATGGTAGCTGCGTCAGCCGGTGTTGCAAAACGGGTGGTGATGGTCATCTTAATTCTCCTATTCTGATAGAGACGACTGTTTCGGCGTCGCCAAGTCTTCTAAAAAATCAATCAAGAGGGAAAAGAGCCCACTCAAACTGACCGTTAGCCCGATGCCCCAGATGAGCTTGGTCAGAGATGCGGTGCGCAAGCCATCAAACAAGAGCGTCCCAAGCCCTCCAGCATTGATGGTCGCCCCAATGGTCGCCATAGCGATGATGGAGGTCGCTGCTAGCTTAATGCCTGCAAAGAGAGCAGGTACGGCTAAGGGCAGCTGAACAGTCACTAACAACTGCCCCTCGGTCATGCCCATGCCGCGTCCAGCCTCCAAAAGAGCTGGGTCAATCTCGGTCAAGCCTGATAAGAAACTCCGCACCAAGATATACTGAGCATAGAGGGTCAAAACGATAACCGTGGTCGTCTGCCCCAGACCTGTCAGAGGAATCAGCAGAGCAAAGAGGGCAAAGGAGGGCACCGCATACAAGACAGACAAAAGATAGACGGACACTTGCTGCAAGTGTGGAAAGCGCCAGAGAATCAAGGTCAACCCAATGCCAAAAACCAAGGCAAATCCCAGAGCCAGCAAGGTCAATTGGAGGTGTTCCAAGACCAAGCGAAAAAGCGTCTCACGATGACTGAGTGCATACTCCATCAGGTCAATCCTCCTACTAGCCTGTCCTGCCGCTGAACCGTTTCTAACAAGGATTTGACAAAATCCGTCTGAGGGGAAGCAATAATCTCCTGCGGACGGTCAAACTGCACCAGCCGCCCCTGGTCCATGACCATGACACGGTCGCCCAGATAGAGGGCTTCATGGATATCATGGGTGATGAGGACAAAGGTCTTGTCAGCCAAGGACTGGTGGAGAGTCTTGAGCTGGTCTTGCAGGTGATGGCGGGTGATGGCATCCACCGCCCCAAAGGGCTCATCAAATAACACCATCTGCGGATCGGCAGCTAGTGCTCTGGCTACTCCGACCCGCTGCTGCTGCTGTCCACCAGAGAGTTCCTTGGGGTAGCGATGGGCAAAGTCTCTGGCAGGGAGTTGCACCATGGTCAGCAGCTCCTCTACACGCTGATCAATCCGCTCGTTTTCCCAGCCCAAGAGTTTAGGGACAGTGGCGATATTGTCTCGGACAGTCAGGTGGGGAAAGAGCCCAATCTGCTGAACCACATAGCCAATTTGCCGACGGAGGGCAACAGGATCGGTCTCTGACAAGGGCTGACCATCTAACAAAATCTGTCCTGTGTCTGGCTCTAAGAGGCGGTTCATGAGCTTGAGCGTCGTCGTTTTTCCAGACCCTGATGTCCCTAAAATGGTAATAAATTCTCCCTTAGAGAGGGTAAAGGTCAAATCGGACAAGACTGGGGTATCGCCGTAGGTCTTTCCCACCCCCTCAAAAGTCACTAATGCTTGCGTCATCTGGTCTCCTTAGTTTGCGATGCTCTTGTAAAAGTCTTTGGCAACAGCCGTATAATCCTTACCGTCAACATCGACTTGAGCGTTGAGTTCGGTAACTTTTTCAGTCGTTAATTGGCTAGAAATCTTGTTCAAGGCTTGAGCAAGGTTTGGCTCTTTCTCAATCAAGTCGCTCTGGGCAACAGGAGCGATGTTGTAAGGTGGCCAGAAGGCCTTGTCATCTTCCAACAGGGTAAACTCATCTGTCTGAATGAGCTGACCTTCTGTAGTGTAGGCTGGCGTCACATCTGCTTCGTCGTTTTTCAGCACGCTGTATTTCAGGCTGTTGTCGTAGACCTTAGACGATTTCCAGTTAAACTCACCGTAAGCCGTCTTCAAGCCTGCCAAACCGTCCTCACGCTGGTCAAATTCCCCTTGGGACGCAAAGCGGAGGTCGCTCGCATGTTGTTGCAGGTCAGAGATGGTCTTGATGCCCAACTGCTTCGCCACGGCTGTCCGGGTAACCAAGCCCTGACTGTCTGTCGCTTGGGCGTAGTCTAACCACGTCAGCTTAAAGTCTTTGGCGTAGGCTGTTTTAACCGTCTGATAGACCTGTTCAGGGTCGGTTTCCAATGGCAACTTCAAAATAGCCAACAGCCCTGTCCCTGTGTACTCTGGGTAGAGGTCGATTTCCTTATTGGTCAAGGACGTATGCACCAAAGAGCTGGCGATGTTAAACTTGCGTTCAACGGTGTAGCCCTCATCTTCCAAGGCTAGGGCATAAAGCTCGGCAACGATAAGGTTTTCGGTGAAATCTTTTGAACCGATCCGCACGACTGGCTTGTCACCAGCTGCAGGTGCGCTCTGCTTTTGCCCAAAGAGAGCAAATAATCCTAAGCCAGCTAGGACAAGGAGGGCTAACAGACCTCCGAGGCGTTTTTTGTTTGTCATGTTTAACTCCTTTTTAGTGGGTTTGTTTGATGTGATGGATGAGCCCATCGAGGCTCAACATGGCAATAAGCGAGAGCAGGGCAACCGAGCCACCGCCCAAGAGCAAGAGATCGTAGCGATAGAGCCCCAACCCTGTGAAAATCAGAGTGCCCAGCCCTCCTGCTCCGATGTAGGTCGCTAGGCTAGCGGAGGCGATGATTTCCACTAGAGCCAGCTTGAGCCCTGTTAAGAGATGGGGAAGGGCTAGCGGAAAAGCGACCTTGAGCAAGACCTGCCTGTCTGTCATCCCCAGTCCCTTGCCCACTTCTTTCAGGCTCTCTGGGACTTGCACCAAGCCGACCAAGGTTTGTAGGATAATGGGCGGTAAGCCCAGCAGGACAAGGGCGATAAGGGCTGGCATTTGCCCGACGCCGATGAGGGGGATAAGGAAGAACAGCACACCCAGCGAAGGAATGACCCGCAGACCACCAGACAATCCTGTGATGACTTGCCTAAGTTTGGAGCGCTGGTAAGCCAGGTAACCCAAGTAGGTTCCCAAGACCAGGGCGATTCCCAGGGCCAGAAGACTGATCCAGATATGCTCCCAAAGATAGGTCAGGTACTGGTGGCTGTTGTGCGCTAAATAATCAACCAGTCTGGTCCACATGCGTAGCCTCCTTTACTTCTTCTGACAAGAGCACGACAACCTTACCAAAACTACCTTGGCTCTCTAAGTAACGATGGGCGTCTGCCACTTCTTCTAAGCCATGAAAAATCCGTTCAGGGCTTGTCTTGACCTCATGTTTGCCTACAAAGTCAAGAAGTTCCTGCACCTTTTGTGGGGACACATTTCCCGAATAGAAGGTTGTCAGATAAACATTGTTAGCTAGTTGCTCAATAGGGTCAAAATTGTCCAAGTACCACTGACCTCCCAACTGACCGCAGGAACAGAGAATGCCGCCTTCCTCCAAATAGCACAAACTGTCCTTAATGGTTTTTGGGCCAATAAGCTCCAGTATCTTGGTAAATGACTTGGATGATTGGAGTTGATTATCCTCATCGATAAAAACCTCATCATACCCCTCCGCTAGAAGCAACGGTTCTTTTGCCCTGTCTCGGCTAGTACCAACCAGATAAATGTCTGGATGTTGAGCCTTAAGTAATCGCGCAAAAGCCTGACCGACACCGCTTGTCGCGCCCCTGACCAAAACCTTATCTGTAGCACTGATATTCAAATTTTTGAGTGCGCCAAAGGCAGTATAATAAGTCTCTGGCAGGGCAACCAAGGCTGCCAAATCGAGGTCACTGACTACAGGATAGAGCTGCGAATCAGGCAACAAGGCATAATCAGCATAAGAGCCATCAAAGGCACGCCCCATCTCCCCCATAAAGGAAATAACCAGTTGCCCAGCGACCAAATCAGGAGAAGTCGTCTGCTCAACTTGACCGACGCATTCGATGCCCAAAATCCGAGGAAATTGTACACTTGGTGACCAGCCCTTACGGGTAAAAATTTCTGATCGGTTGATTCCAAACCCCAGCACTTTTACCAAGGTCCAGCCGTCTTTTAGTTCAGGCAGGGGAACTTGTGAGACTTGTAAGACGTCTGCTTCGCCAGGCTTTTCAACCCTGATAGCCTTCATCAGATTCATCGATTTTCCTCCTTTGCAGATTAGCTTTTAAATTAGCCAAAATTCGCTCTTGATAGCCTTCAAAGGCAGCCATTTCTTCCTTACTAAATCCCTCATAAAAAATGGTGGACAAGCGCTCGCTCACCCGCTTTCCGATGACTTCTTGTCCCCAGCCTTTTTCTGTCAAGTGCCAGATTTTTTTCCGCTTGTCATTGGGACAGGGCTGCTGCACAATCAAGCCCTGCTCCTCCAAGCGTTTAAGCATAGAGGTCAGGGTATTGTTGGCAAGCCCTGTGTGAATGGCAATATCTGTCGCCGTTCTTCGACCGTCATTTTGCCAAAAACTATACAAAATCTTCCCCTGCTCGCCGCTATACAAGGCATCAGACTCTTGTGAAATCAGCTGATGAAAGAGCCGACCATTTAGTAAACTAAGGTGGGTAGCTTGGTAGCCACCCTTTGCTTTGTCCATAGCAGAGCCCCTTTCTTTGATTTATTTCTATATCGAACAATAATCATTGTAGCATCTCCTTTTTTCTTTGTCAATTATTTCGATATAGAAATAGTTGACAAAGAAAAAAGAGCAGGATTGTCTGCTCTCTGGTATCATCATACTTTAATACTTCGGTCGAATCACACCTGTCACGGTTGCTTTTGTCGCTTCATAATCGCCATCAACGACGACCTTGATAATGCGCTTGGCGTCTTCTTCTGGCGCTGCGACTAATGGTAGACGAAGAGGTCCAACGTTGAATCCCATGTAGTTGAGGACAGCCTTGACAGGGGCAGGGCTCGGGTAGCTAAAGAGGGCGTTGACCTTAGGGATAAACTGGCGCTGAATAGCCGCCGCAGCCTTGATGTCGCTTCGCTCAATAGCTTCAAACATGGCGTGCATCTCGTCACCATTAGTGTGAGAGGCTACCGAAATCACCCCATCTGCTCCCAAATTCATGGCGTGGAAGGCATCACCATCTTCACCCGTATAGATGAGGAAGTCCTTTGGACGGTTCTCAATCAGGTAGGCGATATTGGCGAGGGTTGTACACTCCTTGACCCCAATGATATTGGGATGTTCTGCCAGACGAAGCATGGTCTCAGGCGTTAACTCCACCACCACGCGACCTGGGATGTTGTAGATGATAATCGGCAAGTCAGAGGCGTCAGCAATGGCCTTGAAGTGCTGATAGAGCCCTTCTTGCGACGGCTTGTTATAGTAAGGAACAATGGCAAGACCCGCCGCAAAACCACCGAATTTAGCCACTTCCTTGGCAAATTCGACCGAGTCACGCGTGTCGTTGGTACCGATACCTGCAATCAAGGGCACTCGGTCTTGGACAATCTCCTGCACCATCTTGAAAATCTGCAATTCTTCCTCGTGGGTCAGGGTCGGGCTTTCCGCCGTTGTCCCTGCCAAGAGAATGGCGTCAGTGTGATGAGCTAACAAATGCTCAATCAAGGCTGGATAGGCCGCAAAGTTAATCGAACCATCTTCGTTAAACGGTGTTACCAAGGCCGTGATAATTTTGGCCTGTCGTAGTTGCTCGATGGACATAAGAATTCCTTTCTAACGATGCTACTGAATTCAAGATGACTGACGATTCAGCCAATCATCTCATCACTCTACTTCAACTCAAATACGAGCTCGTCCGTTTTTCTCACCAAACCACGCTCGTGGAGGCTTTCAGCGATTTGGACTGAGTTCCAAGCAGCTCCTTTAAGAAGGTTGTCAGAAACCACCCACATATGAATACCATTCTCAATATCTAAGTCACGACGCACACGACCGACAAAGGTATCACGGCTGCCAACAGCGTTGATGGCCTGTGGGTAAACTTGGTTAGCGATGTCGTCTTCAAGGACAGCTCCTGGGAAGTTGGCAATGGCTGTCTTAACCGCTTCAATGTCTGCGACTTCCTTGGTCTCGATGTAAACCGACTCTGAGTGACCAGACAGAACAGGCACCCGCACGCAGGTCGCAGAGACCTTAATGCTGTCATCGCCCATGATTTTCTTGGTTTCCTTGGTCATCTTCATCTCTTCATAAGTGTAGGCGTTATCCGTGAAGAGGTCGATTTGCGGCAAGGCGTTAAAAGCAATCGGGTAGTGCTTCTTGTCGCCACCTGATGGGAGGATATTTGCCGTCACGTCTTTGGGCTCGACACCATCAACCACCACCTGACGGAGTTGCTCGATGGTCTCGGCAATAGCTTGCGCTCCTGCACCTGATACGGCTTGATAGGTGGAAACAATCACCCGCTCCAGACCCCAGTTCTGACGGATTGGCTCAAGCGCTACCATCATCTGAATAGTAGAGCAGTTAGGACAAGCAATAATCCCCTTGTGCTCATCCATAGCATGAGCATTGACCTCTGGCACGACCAAAGGTACATCAGGATTCATACGGAAGTAAGAGGTGTTGTCCACCACGACTGCTCCTGCCTTTACCGCGTATGGTGCAAACTTGGCAGAAGTCGATCCGCCCGCTGAAAAGAGGGCAATATCCACCCCTTCAAAACTATCTTCAGTAGTCAATTCAACTGTCACTTCTTGCCCCTTGTAGGTCAAGGTCTTGCCAGCTGAACGTGCTGACGACAGCAATTTAATCTGGTCGATTGGAAGACTTGACTCTTCCAACATCTTAATCATCTGTGTTCCAACGGCGCCTGTCGCACCAACAACGGCAACTGTATAGCCCATGTGTTTTACCTCATTTAATTTCTTAATCATTTAATTGTACTATATTATACTATGATTTGACTAAAAAAGAAAGCAAGCAAAGCCATTATTTTGAGAATTTTCTCAAAAAGATCATCAACTGATTTGAAAATTTCTTGCTATTTTATTTATATTTTCTTGGATATTTCAAAAACATACAGAAAACAATCGCTTTCTTTCATGTCGGTAATATTTTTGTTCGTCAAAATTAAAAATAATCGATTTTTTAAAAATAAATTAAAACAAACGTCCGTTTTTGGTGTATAATAGTTTTGAAAGAAAAATAAAATTAAGGAGATTTTATGAAACGCAAAACAGTTTTCTTAACGTCGTCCATGTTGCTCTTGTCTTCTCTCATTATTGATGAGAGTAATAAAGTCTTAGCTGAAGGGCAAAATGCTCCAACGCCTTTGGTTACTGAAACAGCCACCACGGACCCTGACAGTACTACTGTCAGCACAACAGAACCTGTATCTGTTGAACCCGCAGAAGCTGAAGAAAAGGCTCCTTTAGAGGAAGCAAAACCTGTTACTGCTACACCAGAAACACCAAGTGCGGTTATCCTCCATACCAATGATATTCACGGACGGATGCTGGAAGAGCGCGGTGTCATCGGTCTTGCTAAATTAGCAACGGTTGTTGAAAACGAACGTGCCAATACTGACCAAACGACACTTGTCTTGGATGCTGGTGATGCCTTCCAAGGCCTACCAATTTCCAATGCCAGCAAAGGAGCAGAAGTTGCTAAAGCCATGAACGCAATCGGTTATGATGCCATGGTTGTTGGTAACCATGAGTTTGATTTCTCCCTTGAAGAAGCTATAGCCTACAAAGAGAAATTAACCTTCCCACTCCTTTCGGTCAATACCTATGTCAATGGCGCACGCCTCTTTGAGCCTTCAACCATTATTGACAAGACACCTGATGTAGCGGGTGATGAATTTGTGGTTATCGGTGTTACTACCCCTGAAACATCCACCAAAACTCATCCTAAAAACGTGGAAGGCGTTACCTTTGCAGATCCTATTTCAGAAGTGAAAAAGGCGGTTGAGCAAATCGAAGCCAACGCCTTAGCCGAAGGTAAGACCTATAATCATTATATTATCCTGGCCCACCTCGGTATTGATGAAAGCACACCTGCTGAATGGCGCGGTGACGTACTTGCCAAAGCCCTCTCTGAATATGAAATCCTATCTGGTAAAAAGGTGATTGTGATCGACGGGCATTCTCATACGGTTCACACTGCCACCTACGGTAATAACGTCACCTATAGCCAGACTGGTAGCTACCTCAACAACATCGGCAAAATCACCTTGTCTGCTGACGGTCAAGTGACACCGTCGCTTATTAAACCAGATGACACAAAAGATTTAGTCCCTAATGAACAAGTGGCCAAAATCGTCGCTGACGCTAAAGCAGCCTTTGACTTAGAGAATGCAACGGTTGTTGTTCCAAATAATACCGTTGAATTTAACGGCGATCGTGAAAATGTCCGTGTTCGTGAGACCAACTCTGGAAATGCCATCACAGATGCGCTCTATGACTACGGCCGCAACGGTGGTTTCAAAAATCCAACCGATCTAGCTGTCACCAACGGGGGCGGCATCCGTGCTACCATCGCAGCCGATAAGCCAATTACTAAAGGCGACATCATTGCTGTCCTACCTTTCGGTAATATTATTTCTCAAATCGAAGTGA
Organism: Streptococcus rupicaprae; assembly: GCF_040545225.1. Taxonomy (NCBI): domain Bacteria; kingdom Bacillati; phylum Bacillota; class Bacilli; order Lactobacillales; family Streptococcaceae; genus Streptococcus; species Streptococcus rupicaprae. The sequence continues at coordinate 52,377 of NZ_JBEPLO010000012.1, forward strand.
AGGGTAGTCAGATTCTAGACATGTTTGAAAAATCATTGAGCTCTACTCTTCAAACTAAGGAAGACGGCAGTCACATCACTGACGATAAGGGGCAACCGCTCTTTACCGCTGCTGGCTTCTACCTACAAGTCTCTGGCGCTCGCGTTTACTATAACCCTCTAGCTGAAGCTAAATCACGCGTTCTCAAGGTCGAAATTCTTAACCCAGATACAGGCACCTATACTCCTCTTGACAAAGAAAAGACCTATTATCTCGCAACCAATGACTTTGTAGCTGCCGGTGGAGATGGCTATACCATGCTAGGTGGGGCTCGTGAAGAAGGTCCTTCTATGGATGAAGTCTTTGCTGATTATTTGGCTAAGACCACTGACCTATCTAAATATGCCTCTATCAATAGCAACGAACGGGTTATTCCATTGACGCCTGAGGCTGATAGCGATGGCGATGGTATCATCAATAAGGATGAGTTAAGTCAGGGAACAAATCCATTCATGCCAAACCCTACTCCAAAACCAAGACCTAAGCCAAAACCAAATCAAACGCTTCCAACTTACCGCCCGGGCTACTATAAGCCAGTTGACCAAGAGGTTGATCAAAAAGACGAACCAAATCCTACTACGACTGTAGCGACTGGGACAATTCCTCCTAAGTCATCTGCTAAAGCATCAACAGCAACCCTTCCTAAGACGGGTGATTCAGGGGCAATCCTATCCCTTATTGGCATCGGCCTATTCTCTGGCTTGGCCTTGCCTAAGCGACGTAAAAAAGACTAAGCTCCTCTAGGACTACAACTTATCCATTTTTGGGGAGATTCTGATAACGATTTATTTAAAGCGGACTTTAAAGGGTCCGCTTTAAACTGGTTCAAATTTGGATGATAATAGCTAATTGAAATCTATTGGAAGCAGCCACCATCAAGCGATTTTGCTTTTATTTTCTAGTGGACAAAATCTCTGTCTCGTTTAGATTTCAAAAAAATTTCAGTTTATTCGTTTTTTAGTTGAAAAGAAGAGCAAAAAGGAGTAGAATATTTTCTTTAAAGAAGAAAGGAAGGTTCAAATGAAAAAAGGATTTGATAGCGAGACCTATCTGGAGGAACAGAGCCGATTTATCATGGAGCGTGTCAATGCACATGATAAGCTCTATCTGGAATTTGGCGGAAAATTGATCGGGGATTTTCACGCCATGCGGGTACTGCCTGGTTTCGATCCAGACGGCAAGGTCAAATTGCTCCATCGTTTGCGGGAACAAGCTGAAATTATCATCTGTATCTACGCTGGTGATCTTGAAAGCAACAAGGTGCGCGGTGACCTTGGCATTACTTATGATCGCGATCTTCTACGGATGATTGATGATCTACGTTATTGGGATTTGAGCATCAATAGCGTCCTCATCACACGCTATACTGGTCAACCTGCTGCTACTCAATTCAAGGCAAAATTAGAGCGCCACGGTCTCAAGGTCTACACCCATGGCTACACTGAGGGCTATCCGTTCGATGTGGATACCATTGTCAGCGATGCTGGCTATGGGCAAAATGCCTTTATCGAAACCAGCAAACCCTTAGTCATTGTGACAGCTCCTGGTGCCAACAGTGGTAAGTTGGCGACCTGTCTTAGTCAGCTTTACCATGAAACCAAGCGTGGCAGAAAAGCAGGTTACGCCAAATTTGAAACCTTCCCTGTCTGGAATCTGCCTCTCAAACATCCTGTCAATGTGGCCTACGAGTCTGCAACAGCTGACTTAGAAGATGTCAACTTGATCGACCCTTATCACCTGGAAAAGTATGGTGTCACAACGATTAACTACAATCGAGACATCGAAGCCTTCCCATTATTAAGACGGATTCTAACTAAGATTAACGGCTCTGATATCCCTTACTATTCACCGACTGACATGGGGGTCAACCGTGTCGGCTCTGCTATTTTTGACGATGAAGTCGTCCAAGAAGCCGCTAAGCAAGAAATCATCCGCCGCTACTATACTCTGCAAGTTGATTACAAAAAGGGGACAGTCAGTCTCGAGGCCGCCCAGCGGGGCAAACTGATCATGGATGAGATGGGACTGAGCCCTGAGGATCGTCCAGTAGTAGCTGCTGCCAATCAACGGAGCCAGGCGATTAAGGAACCTGTCGTCGCCATTCAGTTGGCGGACGGTCGCATCATTACAGGAAAGCGAAGCCAGAGCATGACCTCTGCTGCTGCCTGCCTGCTCAACTGCCTCAAGGCCTTAGCGAACATCAGCGAAGATCTCCATCTCATGCCTCCGGTCATCTTGGATGCCATCAACAAGCTCAATCATAACCAATTCAAACACGAAGATAAGATTATTGACAGTAAGGAAGCTTTGATTGCCCTTAGCATGTCAGCAGTCACCAATCCTTCTGCTGAGGCAGCGCTCCAACAATTAGAACACCTTCGTCATCTCCAAGCCCATAGCAGCGCTATCCTGCCTTCGGCTGATGAAGCGGTGTTCAGGGACCTAGCTATCATGGTAACCAGTGAACCTAAATTTGCGACAGAAAGCCTCTTTTATGGCAATTAAGCACTCAAAACAGTAATGCTGAGATTTCCCCATGCGATGAGGGCTGATTACCGGGTAAAGTCTAACAGTAACCAAAAAGCTAGTCATTCCAGACTAGCTTTTTGTGATATCGCAAACTAAGATTAGTCCCATTATGCGACTTTGGCAACTCGTTTTCTGACGAAATACTGACCTAGAAGGCCTCCGATAAGGGCTCCAACGGTTACTGTTCCGATCAAGAAAAGCAGAGTCTCAACCGAAAAATCAAGCATGACCCTATTGACATAAGCCATGTCCTTTCCCCTTTTCAATAACTGTTGAATATAGGCGTCACGGGCAAACCACATGAGCAAAATGGGTCCTAAATTCCCTAGGGAGAAAAGAATATAGGAGACAAGATTGTGCCATTTAGATCGATAATGCCCCATCTTAGCCACACCATCTGCTAGAAGGCCACAGATAAGGTTAGGCAAGAATGAAAAGAGATAATGGCCTGACAGGAAGAAAAAGGAAGCCATAACAAGGCCCAAAAAGGTAATGCCTCCCCACTTAGGGACCTTATGCAACAAGGTCATGTAAGTAACACCAGCCGTCACTCCCGAAAAGGCAGGGGCTAAAATCATATTCCCACTGCGAACAGCAATTAACTCCACTGCTGTCCCTACGCCTACACATAAAAAATAAAGAACCCCAAATAGGCCAATTTGTTTTAATTCCTTGGATGTCACTGTTTCATCTCCAATCAAAAATAGTATTAGGTACTGAGCCTGCTCGCCTATTATATCATATTCTCAACAGGAAGGGGGACTTTAGGATTCTATTTTTATGCTTTAGAAGGGAAGTGGGAAAGAATGCCAACAAACGAAAAAGCGCTCGTCTTCGCTATCTTATTTCAAGTCCCAGACCTGAAACTATCCACTGGACAGTTTCACTCCCACCCCCTCACAGTTGATTAGGTCAGTTTTGGAGCCCATAAAGCGAACAAAACTGCCAATCAGCAGTGGTTGCTTGGAACTAAGAACCTGTATTCACAATAGGGATGCTAAACTAATTAGGCTAGTTTTTGTCCAAATGAGAACAATTTTTTGCAGGGATAATGCCTGTATTTCCAGGACATCTGATAGTGAGTAAGCTAAAATTAGCCCATTCTAGTAGTGTTTCTGTTGTGAATACAGGTTCTAAAGTTCCTTTTGACGCTGACGGCGTCGGCTTCATTTCCAACTTCCAAAGGTCCCCCGGACCTTTGGAACTATGCAGGAGCAAGACTAAAACTGGCAAAGCTAGTATTGTCTCTCTCCAATTTCTAGGAGACAACCTTGGACAGCCTAACCCCAGGCTATCCAAGCTCCCAACCACTGCGTCAAGCTGTTTTTTCTAGCATAGTTTCAATAGGGCTGACTTTTTGCCCAGCCTCAAGAAATGTAAAAATGCTGGAGAAATCGATATTTCCTTACTAGATCAACGAGGCTCAAAGAAAATCAATCTAGACTAGCACAGGTGTTTAACCCCAAACTCAATAGGAGTCTGGCTAACATCTGCACTAGTTTAGGGAGAAAAGGGTGTCGATTTTCGCTTCAAATCTTTCTAGAAAACTTAACGCCTTCTCTTTTGTATTTCAAAACGTATGAGACGGCTCCTTAGAGAAATTCCTGTAGACACGGTGAAAAGTTAGAGCCTAGTAGATGGCTTAAGGCTTCTTTACCCCCTTCTCCATCTTCCTAAAACAATGACTGGAAATAAACAAGACAAGGAAGCATCTGGCAAGCATTCCTTGTCTGTTTTTGGTATTTAGCTTTTAAGAGATAAAGTCTCTTCAATGACTGGCTGGGTCTTGCCTATCTCCAGTTAAAAATGCTTGAAACAAGGGACTTAGAAGAGCTCTTTGTAGTAGGAGATGGTTTCTTCCAAGGTTGGAGTAAATGGATTGCCTGGAGCACAGGCGTCGATCAAAGCGTTCTTAGACAGGTATTCAAAGTCGAAGTCTTCTTCTTTGATACCGAGTTCAGTCAGCTTTTTCGGAATGCCCACTGTCGCAGAGAGGTTTTCAATTTCAGCGATGGCATAGCTGGCACATTCTTCATCTGTCTTACCGTCAATAGCAAAGCCGAATGCTTTGGCCACATTGCGGAAGGCTGCTGGAACCCGTTTGGCGTTTTCTCGCTCAATAATCGGCAAAAGCATGGCACAGCAAACACCGTGGGGCAGGTGGTAAACAGCGCCCAACTGATGGGCCATAGAGTGGACATAGCCTAGGCCTGCATTATTAAAGGCCATACCGCCTAGGAAGATGGCATTGACCATAGCTTCACGGGCTTCGATATCCTGGCCATTTTCCACCGCACGAGGGAGGTACTCTTTGATGAGCTCGATGGCTCCGATAGAGAGTTTCTTAGTCACGTCATAGGCACCTGGTGTCACTAGAGCTTCGATGGCATGGGTCAGGGCATCCATACCAGTCGCCGCTGTTAAGTCTGCTGGCTTGGACAGCATGAGCTCAGGGTCGTTGACCGACATGATGGCCAGGCTGTTTTTGTCGACCATAACCATCTTGACCTTGCGGTCTTCGTCCGTAATCACGTAGTTAATCGTGATTTCAGCAGATGTGCCTGCAGTGGTGTTGATGGCTACGACTGGTAAGCCCTTATTGGCAGACTTGTGCAGGCCTTCTAATTCTTGCGGTGTGACGTCATTGGTGGCCATGACAGAGATACAGCTGGCAGCATCCTGAGGAGAACCACCACCGACAGAGACGATGAAATCACAGTCATTTTCTTTCAAAACAGCTAAACCATCATAGACATTTTTACAAGATGGGTTTGGAGCCACATCCTCAAAGACAATGTAGTCAATACCCGCTGCTGTTAGGGGAGCTGTGACCTTTGGCAAAATGTCACTAGAAGCGATGAAGTGATCCGTCACCACCAAGGCTTTTTTAAAGCCCAAATCCTTGACATAGTCACCAAATTCATTAATGACTCCACGGCCGATGAGGTTGACTGCAGGAACATAAAAAGTTGACATGGGTAATTCTCCTTAATATATTATTTTTTGGTTACGTTTACATTATACCTTTTTGAAGAGGTTCCTTCAAGAACAAAGTGATTTTTTTCACTTATTTACCTAAAAGTCAAGAGCGACAGACGCTCTCAACCCTTTATAGTAGCCTTGTCAATTTATAGGTCTAAAAACCCATCGTGTGGCTGTTGGCCAAAATAATCCGCAATCTCTTGCAACTCTTGGTCTGTAATTTCTTGCAGAATTTTTCCGCCCTGAGCCCCTACTTGCGAGAAAATCATGGCAGCTTTTTCGATGACTTCGACCAAGCCATAGGTCTCATCAAGGCTCACCCCCGAAGCGAAGAGGCCATGATGTGGCCAAAGGACTGCCTGAAATTCAGCCATTTTTTCAGATGTCTTAATTCCGATGGCATTGGTCCCTGGGGTCATATAAGGAATAATTCCGATACCTTCTGGGAAGACTACGATAGACTCAGCCTGCATTTTCCAAAGGATCCGTGACAAATGACGCTCATCCAGCGGCTGGGTGAAGCTCATGGCAATCAAATTGGTCGGATGGCAATGGAAAATCACACGCTGGTTAGGATTAACCTTGAGCCGTTCAATATGGCTCATAAGGTGACTCGGAAACTCCGAAGTAGGTTTGCCACCATCTTCAAAACCCCAAACAATATCATAACGTTGGCCATCCGCAGAGATTTTCACTAGACCTAGGTCCAAGTTTGGACGGCTATAGACATTGCGGAAATACCGGCCAGTCCCAGTCACCAAGTAATAGTAACCTGCAAGAGCTGAGGCATCGAAACCCAGTTCATAGGTCGCTTTGACTTCTTGAACGTCTTCGTAAGCCTCTACTTCTTCTGGCAGGAGACGGTAGGAGACATTGCCACCGTTACGCTCGTCCCAGTAGCGCAGGTAAGACTCACGCGTCACTTCACGCATGTTCAACACATAAGGGGAATCAATAAATTTTGTCATAGTCTTAATGATGGGGGGTAAAAAGCCAGCACAATTAGGCGTTTTACACAGAGCACTTGTCCCAAGGACAGTCTCATTTTCTGACGCTTTTCATCCGAACGCGCTGGCTCAGAGCCCCCTCCTTCCTTTCTTTTGGTCAATTATTTATTTTTAGGCAAGGGATACGGTTATCTGCGTTCTGCTAAAACGGTTTTTTCATAGTCCTGAACGTCTTTTAGCCAATCCAAGCCCACTGGCACACCATTTTGCTCACAGAAATAATTCCAAACATCGGCATAAGGGAAGTCCTTCAACTCTTCTGTGTAAGCCAAGCGAGAGGTCAAGTCAAACTGGTTTTCCAGGTCTTTGAGCTGCTCCGTCGGTTCAAGAAGCGCCTTAAGCAGGGCTTTTTGGGTATTGCGGGTCCCGATCACCCAAGCAGCGATACGGTTGATGGTCGCATCAAAGAAATCCAGCCCGATCACCGTCTTGTCCAGCAAGCCGTTTCGGATAATCTCCTTGGCAATATCCTGCAACTCGTCATCCATAATCACCACGTGATCAGAATCCCAACGGACAGGACGAGAAACATGGAGCATGAGGGCTTTTTCGCTAAACAGGGAAAGGGAGGATAGTTTATTGGAAATCACCTCTGTCGGATGGAAATGGCCAGCGTCCAACAGGATCGCCTTGTTGCGCGTCAAACCATAGCCCATGTAAAACTCGTGAGAGCCTACGGTGTAGGCTTCTGCTCCCAGACCAAAGAGCTTGCTTTCGACAGTATCCACATTGTATTTCTCGTCGATCTCAACGGAGAAAATCTCGTCCAAGGACTCCATGAGGCGCTTGCGAGGTGACAGGCGATCGATCGGATTATCCTTGAAACCATCTGGCACCCAGAAATTGGTGTAGCAGGTTTGGCCTAATTCTTTGCCGAAATACTCAGCCACTCGGCGACTGCGCTTGCCGTGCTCAATCCAATAATCGCGCACCTCCTTATCCGGATGAGAAAGCGTCAGCCCATCTTTCATCATAGGATGTGAGAAGAAGGTTGGGTTAAAGTCTAAACCAAGCCCCTGGGCCTTGGCCCAGTCCACCCATTTTTCAAAGTGCTTAGGCTCGATTTGGTCAAGGTCTACCGCTTCATCCGTATCCAGGTAAATCGCATGGAGGTTAAGCTTATGCTTGCCTGGAATCAGCGAATAAGCCTTCTCCAAGTCTGCGCGAAGCTGGTCTGGCGTGCGCGCTGCCCCTGGATAATTTCCTGTTGACATGATGCCACCTGTGGTTTCACCGTCTGGGTTGAGGAAGCCTTTCACGTCATCTCCTTGCCAACAATGCATGGAAATCTTAATGTCCTGCAAGACTTTCAGAGCAGCATCTGTATCCACACCGATGCTGGCATATTTAGCTTTAGCCTCTTGGTAACGTTGTTCAATGGTTGTCATAAGGTTCTCCTTTATTAGTATTTGTGAGTATGGCCTAAGAAGTTGTCAGTGGGATTGTTGCTACTAACTGTTCACTGTGTCATCGATCTAGTTCTCAAATCCTTACCAATCTGGTTTGACCGTCTGGATGCTCTGAACTTCTGGATGGACATGGTCAACAGCTTTAACTTCCTAATCCTCTGTTTTAAAATACGGTTTGCTGGTATTTTCTCAAATGATCTTCATCAGTGGTAACTTGTGGCTCAAAATGGGCCAGTTCTTGATGATCTACAAGCCATTGCCGGGCTTCCGCTAAATCCTTCAACTCACCCGATGCAATCATCTGAACCATGATATTACCAATAGCTGTCGCTTCTGCTGGGCCAGCGATGACGGGCTTGCCTATCAAATCCGCCGTCAATTGATTTAAGAGAGCGACATTGCTGCCACCTCCGACAATGTGGAGTACTTCTAAAGATTTGCCGGTCAATCCTTGCAAAATCTGCCACTCGTGGGCGTAGGCTAAGGCCAAATTAGAATAGACACACATGACCAGCTCACCCACCGTTTCTGGAACCACCTGATGGCTTTCACGACAGGCTGCTTGAAGTTCTTCGATCATGTTATCTGGATTGGTGAAGCGGTCTTCGTTGAGATTAATATACTGTAAGAAGGGTTTGACCTTCTTGGCCTGCTCTGCCATTTCCGCAAAAGAGTAGCGATAATCTAGCTGGCGTGCAATTTCTTGCACCGTCCACATGCCTGTAATATTTTTAAGAAAACGATAGGTCTGATAGGCTCCCCATTCATTGGTGTAGTTTGCTTGGAAGGCGGACTCTGTGACGATTGGCTGATCCGTTTCTACTCCAATGAGTGACCAGGTGCCGCTGGAGATATAGGCGTAATTGTCCCTAATAGCCGGCACACCGACCACTGCTGAAGCGGTGTCATGGGTCGCCACCGCAATGACTTGGGCGTGTGGCAAATGATACGTTTCATAAAGTTCTGGTCTCAACTCGCCAATGATTTGACCAGTTTCGATCAAGTCAGGAAGCTTGTCCGAGGCAAGCCCTGCAAGAGCCAACAAGTCTTGATCGTAAGTGCGACTATGGATATTGAGGTATTGGGTCGTTGAAGCATTGGTCACTTCCCCTGTCTTTTGACCAGTCAAGTGATAAGCAATATAATCTGGAATCATAAGTAAAGTATCCGCTTGACCCAATGATTCATTGTCTTCAGTATAGACCTGATAAAGCGTGTTAAAGTTCAAAAACTGAATGCCCGTCTTATCATAAATCTTAGCTTTAGGAATCTTTTCAAAGACCTGGTCCATAACTCCCTGAGTCCTACTATCCCGGTAGGCAATCGGTTCTGCCAAGAGTTGCCCTTCCTCATCAAGAAGGACATAATCCACTGCCCATGTATCAATACCAACCGTGCAAGTCTCTATTCCTCTGGCCTTGACTTTTGCCAAGCCAATCAAAATCTCTTCGATCAGTGTGGTCAACTGCCACCGATCATGACCATCCTGCCTGCTAAAGCCATTTTTAAAGCGATGCACTTCAACCAGGTCAAGCGCCTGGCTAGTATCCGCTAGAATCACACGACCGCTGGATGCTCCGATATCAACTGCAACATGATAGGTCATCGATCATCCTTCTTTCTTCTTGTTATCGTTTACATTTAGCATTTTACCATTTCGCTTATTTATGTTACAATATCCTTAAAACAGATAAGTTGTATCAAATTTACAGGTTTAGAAGACGCGCATGAACACACTCAAACATTGGCTTTTTAAACACACAGAGCACGAAGATCGGCAGTTAAACGAACAGCATTTTGTCAGTGATTTTCCAGAATTAACACAGGTCGGTGAGCAGGCCATTCCTGTCATCAGCCAGAAGATTTTTGGAGCCAATAAGGACGTCTACATCAGCAAGCACAGCCGATTTGCAGACTATCCTGCCCACGCTCACCAGTTTTTAGAGATTAACTATGTCTATCATGGCAGCTGCCGACAGATCATCAACGGTAAAGACTATACCTTTCAGGCTGGGGACATTATTCTCATGGATACAGACAGTGTCCACTCCATCCAAGCCCTCGGTGAAGAAGATATTCTGCTTAATATTCTCTTTCAGGACAAGGCTATTTCATTGGAATGGCTGAGCCAGCTCCAGAGCCACAATAGCCTTATTTACCAGCTTCTGCTCAGTGAGACGTTAACGGAAAAAGGGCAGAGCAACTTTGCCATTTTCCCAGCAAGCAAGACCAAAAACGTCCTTCCACTACTGGATCAACTCTTGGAGGAGTATTTCTTTCCCGGTGATTTTTCGGATAAGATGATCAGCCACTATTTGTCTATCCTGATGTATCATTTGGCCAGAACCTTGTCCCAGGTCAATCAGGAAACCTTACTCAATAAAACCAGCGATCCCTACACCAAGGTGCTGGAAATGATTGACCAGAATTATGAACATTTGGATCTGAGTACCGCTGCTAAACAGTTGAACTTTAATAAAAACTATCTGAGTAATCTGATCAAGGAGCGCAGTGGCAAGACCTTTACCCAGCTCCTCCACCAGAAACGCCTCTCACGCGCCAAACTCCTTATCGAATCGACCCAGCTCCCCATCCACGATATCGCTCAGCAAACAGGCTTTTCAAACCGAACCTTCTTTTACAAAAAATTTGAAGAAGCTTATGGCGTGAAGCCTTCTGAATTGCGAGGACGAGTCTGAAAAAAGTACCAAATAGAGATTCTACAATCTTGATCCCCACAAAAGTGACTATATAAAAAAGCGAACACATCGTTTTCTATTGAATAGAAGTCTAGGTGTTCACTTTTTCTTTTGTGTCAGAGAGTTACTAGTATCTAGTTGCAGAGATAACTATCTGCTATAACTTAGCTTACAGTTAATCGCCAAAACTGACAACTGTTAGATATTATGGCAATCATCTAATCCTCCAAAGGCAGGGCAAACCGTTTTTCAAGCCAAATCTCTGCCAAATCAATCCAGCGTCTGGCTGCTGAATCGATATGAGAGGCCTTTCGAGCCGTTGCCTGCGTCGCCAGTGCTAGGCCATGCTCACCCTCTTCAAAAATGTGCAATTCAAAAGGAATCTTCTGAATAGCCAAAGCGGTCGCCAAGCGCGTCGATTGATCGACGCCGACCAACCGATCTCCTGCAGTAGCCCAAATAAACATAGGTGGTGTAGCTTCATCAACCAAACATGCACTAGAAGCTTGTAACAGTTGATCGGCTGTCGGCTCTGAAGTTCCGAAAAAGACTCGGTTTGCCGTTTTAAAAAGCGCCTGGCTCATCTCGTCTTGAGACCTAACGGCCTCTTGATGACTGATGTAGTCCGTGACTGGGTAACCAGCAATGACCGCTGCTGGTTGTAATTTAGCCTTGTTAAACTCATTAGTCAGGATTGATTTATTCCAATGAACGGCATAGTTGGTCACGTTATTGCCACCAGCTGAAAAGCCACAAAGAGCAATCTTATCTGTGTCCACCAGCCACTCTTCCTCCTTGTCGTGAAGGAGGGTAAAAACCTTTGCAATATCCCGAATCTGAGCTGGAAACACCGTGTCCTCTCTTGGAACAATTCCCTTTTGAAAAGCCTCTTCCAGAGCTAGTCGTTCATTTACCTGAACATGGTAACGCAGGACAAAGGCATGGTAGCCCATGGCCGCAAACCGAAGGGCGACTGCTTCACCTTCCCGATCCGAGCAAAACAAGTAGGCTCCGCCAGGACAAATGATAATAGCCGGGCGTTTTTTCCCATTGAGCAACTCAGGTGAGTCATCTAGAATGTAAGCAGTAACGTCTACCTGAGGACAGTTATTATCCAAGCCATATTTTTCTACTAACATCTGCTAAACCTCCTTGCTCTTTTTAAGCAATTTCACCCCTTCTGTCAGACCAAAAGGTTCAATCAGGAGGTACTGGTTCAAACCTCCCCGGAAACAAGTTCCTAGGGTATTGGTCACTTCGATTCGCAGGTCATTGTCGCCTTCTTGGAACAAGCCTTCAACCTCAAAACGGTAGGGAGGGGCGAGTTTGATACCTGCTGATTGGCCATTGATAAAGACCTCAGCTACCTCATAAGCCATTCCCAAGTCAAGTCCGATGATGGTTTCAACATCCTCCAACTTCAGTTTGGTTTGATAGACCACTGTCCCACTTATTCTATCGTAACCGGCTAGTTGGTTGAGGGGGTGGATGGTTGTTAACTCTGTCACTGCTTCAAATTTTGGATAGCTAAGGGCGTCTGCGAAGCCAACTTCCCAGGTTGTCTCCAAGACTTGCTCATGACAGTTGTCAACAGGAGAGCCTATTTGTTCTTCTTTACCAAATACCCAGACGATGGCCTGATAAGGCGCTAAGACCAAACGATTCCCCTCGATAGAACTATAGCGATCCTCATAAGCATCATAAGCGATTGCGGAACCCTTTTGGTGACTGAAGTCAAGCGTCACATCCAGTGTCTCTGAAACATTTTCATTGAAGAACATCCAATAGTCCTTGTCCTCTTTTTGGTAATGGTAGTAAACCAACTCCGGGAAAGGCTTATCTAATTTAAACTCTGCCATAGGAGATAGGACTCCTGGGAGTTCCTCCAAAGCGACTACTGTCGGAGGCTGGATGAAGTCGGCTTGATTGATCGGCCATTTATCTAGAAAGACCACTGAAACTCCTGATGCCAGCAAGTGGTTGAGGCTTTCCATCACATCTTTTGGCACATATTCAGCATAAGGGACAACCAAGACAGAAAAGGTCTGTTGGTTGAGGGTAAATTGCCCCTTTTGGAGCTCTGCTATTTTTAATAAATCGTGACTGACAATAGAGAAGTCGATCTGGGCCTGGGTCAAAACACGAGCTGGCACTTCAAGAGGCATATAGTCCCCTACCCACTCAAACTCCGCGGGATAAAAGAGGGCGACTGAGGTCTTAGGCTGCCCATCGCTAAAAATCGTCATCAGGCGATTCATGTAGTCGGATAGTTTAGACATGTAGCGGAATTGTGGGTTATTGCCACGAGCATAGAAGTGAGGCGGGCAATCCCAATCTGGATATTCCTTGGGGCTAAAGGCATGAGGGACGATGTAATTGATCCCTCGCACGATCAAGTGGTCTGCAATCCACTTCATGGTCTTCAACCCTTCATTCCAGCCATAGGCGCCGAAAGCCTCACACATGGCTCTGCCTTTTTTATGAGGATAAAGGTTGGCAGCTGACGAACCCAGCTTCGCTAGAGCGTAATGGAAAAACTGACCATCACTGCCACCTGTCTGGAAGGAATCATGGTGGTAATTCATGCCTGGCACAACCTGGCCACCAATCACATCAATCCCAGAAAAATGTTGGGCTTCTTGACCACGGAAGAAGTGACCAGCCCCATAACCCAGACGCGCATGGGCACCATTGTCCTCGATATTATGCCCCAGATAATCCACCCCATACTGCTGGCACCAGTCAGCTAGGACTTGTACAAAGTTCCGATTGTATTCCCTGGTCACCAGGTCCATGTAAGCATAACGGACCTCTCTTTCTTCTCCCTCCGCAGCCTTGACCCAGAGCAGGGGAAGCAGGGACTTGTCAAAACTCAAATCCCTTTCAAGCCCTGGACGCCAAGGCAAGACCATATCGACTTTGCCGATAGCTGCTTCTGTGCCTTTGATATTGCCGAACCGAGGTTCGTCCGAGAAAAAGGCAGTGATTGTCTGACCAAAATGCTTTCCTACCTTGGCATAATGCTTCTCATAAACTTCATCAACTAGTACTTGCGTCGCTTCAGCCATCAAAGGATTGAGGTAATCCTTGGTCCCTTCTTCTCCCCCTTCATGGGTGGAAAATAGGACAAAAATGCTCCAATGGCCAGCTGGAAGATCTAAGTAGATAGTATCGTCTTTGAAAGATTCCGTGATATCCACCAAACTCTCCACTTCAATCGGATCTCCTGACTGATTGGCCCCAAAATGCCGCTGAGCCATAAAAACACCGACGATTTCAATCATCTCTGTTTGACCAAACTCCCACGGTCGGCCTCTTAGTTGGGCTGCATCTATCCTTGCCCCCTTCATAGGCCCAACCACGTCAAACCGACGCATAGCCAGGTACTGCTTGAGCAATTCAGGATGGTCCTTGACCTTTCCATTAGCAAATCCTGTTGGAAAATGGGAGTCGTCCAGAACCCAGACCTTCATATCGCGTTTCTGACACTCGCGGAGAATAATCCCCAAATCGGTCCACCATTTATCGCCAACGAAGTCAGGATGGGGACGGGATTCGACACAGACTGCCCGCATCCCTGACTGAAAAATTTTTTCAACATATTCTACTAAAACCGCTTCTTCTTCCCCATGTTGCCAGAAGAAGGGAAATAATTTATTTTCGACTGTCATTTTTACCTCACAAATTCTAAAATCCCACTCATTTATTGTCTGAAGTAGGATTAACACTCTAAGAAAATCAGAAACAGACTAGGCAGGGCCACTGAACAAGCTATAATTGTGATTTTAAGAGAGTATAAGACTTCTAAATAAAACTACTGCTTATCTTCCCCTGTACCAAAGATAACGTTTAGCACAATTGGCCCAAAGAAAGCAACAATGGAGGCAAGCAGGAAGGAATAGAAACTCTTCATATTGCCATCAGGTGCGATGAAAAGTGGGAAGGCCATCAAGCCACCACCACCAAAAGCATAGGCCACGGCCTGATTGATTCCTTGGATGGCACCCGCAATTCCTCCGCTGATCATTGCATAGATAAATTGTCTCCGATAAGGCAGGGCCACTGAATAGATGATCGGCTCTGTAATCCCGACGAGGCCTGTTAGACCGACTGAATAGCCCAGTGACTTATTCTTAGGATTTTTAGACTTCAACGCGAAACCGATGGCCGCACCTGCAAGTGCTGTCACCGTAACACTAAAGACCGCATTCAGAGGATCCTGACCAAGATTGAAGGTGTTGTTAATCAAAATTGGCACAAAGGCATAGTGAAGACCAAAGATAACCACTAACTGCCAGAAAGCCCCACCAATAATTCCAAATAGGATCGGACTTATCCCGTAAATGGTCATCACGATTGTCGCCAATGTATTAGACAACCAAGACATAACAGGTCCTAGTACCAAGAAAGCCAGAGGGGCAGCAATGAAGAATGTCAAGAATGGCGTGAACATCCAGCTGATAGTCTCATTCAAGCGCTTAGCAAAGAATTTCTCAATCGCCACAGCAACAAATGAGGACAACATGGCTGGGAAGAGAGACTGGGTATAATTAACCAGGACAATCGGAATCCCAAAGAAGGTCAATGCTTCACCAGCAGTCTGCAAATTCAAGATATCTGGATAGACAAGGGCCGCACCCAGGGCTGCACCAACAAAGGGATTGCCCCCAAAAACCTTACTGGCATTGAAGCCGACCCAAACAGGTAAGTAATAGAAGAAAGCCTCTGAAATCGCATGCCAGATTTGATAGGCACCATCTGCCTCCTTTAGGATGCCTCCCGCCAACAAGAGAGCCAGCAATCCTTTTAAGATACCTGCTGCTGCCATGACACCAAAGGTTGGGGTCATAATAGAAACAATGACCTTAAAAAATTGGTTAAAGAGGTTGGTCTCCTGTTTTTCTCCACCAGTGACTTTATCTGTCTCTGGTGTCCCCATTGCTACTAAGAAGGCCTTGTGGAGTTGCGGCACCCCTAGACCGATAATAATCTGATATTGTCCCCCAGAAAAGACAGACCCTGCCACCTTATCGAGAGCTTCTACAGCTTCCTTGTCAACCTTACCTTCATCCTTGAGGACCAAGCGTAAACGGGTTGCACAGTGGGTTGCACGTTCGACATTTTCAGGACCGCCAACCGCGGTCAGAATGTCTTTTGCTAATCGTTCATGTGTCATCATGATTCTCCTTATAAAGTTATTTTTCAATGATTAGTAGGGCATCCTTGGTAAAGCGATGCATGTCAATAGTCGTCTGATTACTTCTTTCAGAATAGGTGGCTGAGACCCGTTCTTCTTTGTGGTCTTCTAGGTCCACATAAGTGATTTTACGGGCTCCTGTCCAATCGCCAAGCAATCTCAGGCGGATGTTTGAAGGCAGGTAGACTAAGAGATAGCGATCATTTTCAGACGCCCTTATTTCTGAACTATGATCAACCAAAACCGCCTGATTAGGGACTAGATCGAACAACTGATTTCTTTCCACAAAGGTTTTCAAAAAAGAATAATCCCAAGCCCCTTTAAAATGAATAGCATCTCGCCAGTCATAAGGACTTTCAAAGGCCTCGCCAACTGTCGAATCAAAGCCTAAACGACTGTCATGCCATGACCAAATGCCATGAGCTCCGTAGGTGATACCAGCACTGGCGCCTGATAGGAAACTCTGCCAGGCTACCTTCCTGACATCTTCTCGGGAAAAGCGACCATAGACCCTGCGACTGTAGCCCATCAACTCATAGCAAGGCTCTGCATTTAGCAGAGGTTTTTCCGGAGTCATCTGATAGAATTGCTCCGCTAGCTGGTAGGCCATGTCTTGAAAATCCCGATTGTGGCCGGACTGGAACATATAGAAATCAAGGCAGGGACTTTCTTTTAATACTTTAGGCAAATCTGCCTCACGTCCCCGAATATGGAGAGTCGTTAAGGCTTGGGGATTGTTGGCCTTGATCCTTTCAAGAGCTGCAAGGTAGTAATCCTTGACCACCTGCTCACTCGGAAAGTCCGTATCACCGCTGATCACATAAATGGGATCAAATCGGTCATATCGATCCATCATCTCGTCCACATAGGAAACTACCAAATTTTCAGGGAAAATTCCCAACTGCTTGATGGGTAATTGGCTTGCCCAGGTATCTGGAACATAGTTGGCCCAAAGCAAAACCAAGGCAACAGTCAAGCCCTTATTGTAGGCTTTTTCTATCATGCGATAGGCCCGTTCAAAGTAGGCAGGATTGTAGGAAGAAAAATCAAAACTACCATCTTCTGTCATCTTAAACGGTTTAATAGTCAAATCAGTTTGACTAGCATCCCACTGTTGAAGCATATTGATTTGCAGGACATTAAATCCCTGAGATTTACGAAAGTCCAGATAATAGTCCCAATCACCTTCAGAAATATTAGTAAAGGCTGACCAACATGTATCAGCCAAATAAAATTCTGGCTGACCGTTTTTAACAAATATTCTGTTGTTATTTCCAATCTTAACCATAGAGTCCTTTCTAAAAAATCTTTCTTTTATGGTATTATAACGTTTTCATGCTATAATTGTAATATCTTTCCATTATAAGAAGACTATCACTTTTTTAGGTATACATGATGAACATTGAAACATTGGAACAGCAACTTTTTGAATTGACCGAAAGCGAAAAAAGGTATCTAAAGCAACAATTCTTTCAGTATGAGCATTTTCCACAAGATAGTCAGGATACCCTGCAATTTTTGTTTAAAAATGTCTCTCCTACCCATCAAGATAATTCCCTCTTCTATATTAGGAAGCAGAGCCGTTTTGCGCCTGTTCCCAAACATAAGACAGACGTCATAGAATTAAATTATATTTACAGTGGCCAGAGTACCCAATATGTCAATAATCAAAAGATCACCTTACAGCAAGGTGATCTCATTATCATCGATTCTCAAACCTCTCACGAAGTCGCTAGCCCTGATTATCAGGATATTGTCATCAGTATGAATATTTCGCAGGAGTTTTTCAGGGAACACTTTTTAAAACACCTGCAAACTCCCTCTCTCCTTAATCAGTTTATCCTTCAAGCTATTTCGCATCATCGAAGTCATAATCAGTACCTACTCTTTCAAAAAAGCCAAGATTCAACCCTTCACCTGATCTTTCAACAATTACTTTCTGAAATTTACAACCCAAAATTACTGAGTTCCGATGTCAAGAATCACTTTATCCAACTCATCTTTTTAGAATTGATCCGTTCCTATAAGGCCACTTCAAACGGGACCAGCAAGGATGACCACAGACAGCAACTTCTCCTAGATATTTTAGCCTATATTGACACCCACTTTGCTAGTCTGACTCTGGAGCAAATTGCCCAGCACTTCGGCTACAATGTTAGCTATTTTAGCACCTTGATTAAGGACTATACCGGTCAGACCTTTAAATCTCTCCTCCAAAAACGAAAACTTGAAGCCAGCCTCCCCCTCCTTTTGCACACCAAACAAGCTATACGGGATATTTCTTTAGAAGTCGGCTTCTCCAATCAAAATCAATTCTACCAACTCTTCCAGAAGATCTATGGCAAAACACCTGCCCAATATCGAAGAGAAAAGACAGGCTAGCCTGTTTTCACCTATTGGATACAAAAAATGCTCTCCGTTAGATTATCTAGCGGAGAGTTTTGTTTAAAAATTATTGTTCTGCATCTACAACAGTTAATCGTGGATTTAGAGGAACCCAAATCGGAATAAAGAAATACCAAATTTTCCAACTATACCTATCATAATTT
Organism: Streptococcus rupicaprae; assembly: GCF_040545225.1. Lineage (NCBI taxonomy): Bacteria > Bacillati > Bacillota > Bacilli > Lactobacillales > Streptococcaceae > Streptococcus > Streptococcus rupicaprae. The sequence goes on from NZ_JBEPLO010000012.1 coordinate 70,788, forward strand.
TGGAGAAAGTACACAAAACCAAAGATAGATAAGGGAATTAAAACACCATTCAATAACATCCGAAAACTGTCAACCTCGAAAAAGTCAAGCTTACCGAGCAGAAAAAGACTAAATCTCATCAACTCTAAAATTCTATAAATTTGAAATAGACGCATTGGCTTCCCTCCTTTCACATTTCAAAAAATCCTCAATTGACAATCAAAGAAACGCCACCTCCATTTGTCACAATCATCAAAAGGCCCCGACCTTGATTGGCCGCTTGTTCAGTAATTCTAATATTATTGGCCATCACTAGATTTATTGTATTTTTCAAATAACCTGGAACAGAAGTCCATGACAGTATCTCCTGCATCGCACTCCCCCCTGCTTTAGACCAGGTAAAGACTTTTTAACATCATTAGCTGAGATATAAACTCGAGTTTCTCCCCACCAATAAGTCTCTACCCTTGTGCTACCAGCAGATCTAAAGCTAACACCTTGATTTCTATAACGTAAAACATTGTCACTTCCTATATAACCTCTACCCTCTAAAATTATAGTGTTCATTTCACTGATATTTGGAGATATTTTGTAAAGCAATTCATTACTAATACCTGAAATAATTACTTCATCAATGTTTAAAATAAGAAATCCATAATCTGAACGTTGAATATATTTTTGAACAATAACCCTTTCGTTTAGTGAAATTTCCTCAAAGTGAGTATCTGCTGATACATTACTAGCAAAAATTATTGACAGAAACAGGCTAACAATCACCAGTAATGCTTTAAAAATTTTTTCATAGCATAACTCCTTTACTAACAGTATCAAAAAGGTAATATTTTGTGTAAATGACGTCACTATTTTTAGTACATTGGCCTCACCTCTTTAGTCTATGATTTTTATCTACAATTTCTTGCTACTCACTCTTTCATAATATCCCTTACAATACCATTATATACTATTTTTATTATGTTGTAAACGTTTTCTTTGGGTTTGCCGAATAAGTGCAGGAAACAGCCTAAAAGAGAGGCCATCAAGTCAGAACAGGCAGTCTTCAGGAATTTACAGCCATTGTTTCCTTTCGAAGGAGATAAGATAGGGATTATCTCCTTCATGCGCTCCCTGGCCACTCTGACTCATCACAGAGTTACATCAACAACTACTTCTGCTTTTCTTACCAGTCCTATTTTCAAATCTAGCCTAAGAGATGCTTTAGGATGAACCTTGTTCCTTTGAGATACTGTAAAGCCTACCGCTCTCATAGAAAGCAGCGACTTGACTTGCCTTTGTCGAACAAAATCGAATTTTTTGCTCTATCAAAAATGACTATCCAAAAGAGAATAGTCATTTTTTCGTTCTTTTAAAATATATCGACAAGCATTACTGACGACGTCTGCTTTGACGGCGATCTTGACGTGCTTTTTTCTCAAGTATCAGTAGGATAGCTCCTAGTCCTAACACTGCTAATCCAACCGCTCCTCCAAGCGTCAACCAATTCACAGACTTGGCTGGCTTAGAAGATGACTGGGTCTTGTTAGAGGATTTTGCCCCAAGATTGAAGAAACCAGCTGGCTTAGCAGCGACGCCTTGCTCCTCAGCAATAGCTGGGCTTATGGTCTCTAGGCCATTATCAACAGAGACTTGGCCATCGTGATAAACCAAGTTGGGCTCCTCACCTACCTTGACGGTTGCGTATAGGTCTTCCTCCAGAGTTACCTTTTGATCCGAAATTGTTTGCTTACCTGCCTTAGCGACTAACTGATAATCATAATCTGCGAAAGCCTTCTCTAAGAGTGCGTTGGTAAAGGGATGACGGTAATATTCACCATTCTGATCAGACCAGTGACCAACTCCCATAAGAACAGCGATCAACTCTTGTTCCCCACGTTTAGCGGTTGCCGTGATATTAAACCCAGCACTAGGACTAGAACCTGTTTTCAACCCTGTTACGCCTTCGATACCGTACTTGCCATCTGGTAGGGAGTAATTATAGGACTTAAAGGTTTCCTCATAAGGGGTTCCCTGCTTGATGGTTACCTTAGAATCATGGGTATAATCTAAAATGCCTGGAAAACGGTTGATAAAATGATAGGTCAAGGTCGCATAATCCCGCGCTGTTGTCACATTTGGGGTATAGTTGTCATGCCGTTTGGGAGCATAATAACCACCAAAAGCGCGTGCTACTGCCCCTGTCGCATTGTAAAAGGTCGTGCTGGTCATTCCAAGCTCTTTGGCCTTGTCATTCTGCAAATCGATAAAGGCATCTGGATCAGGCTCTACCAAGTTGGCCAACATCAGAGTCGCAACGTTTGAAGAGGGCACCAAGGTTGCAATGATCAACTCTTCAACTGTATAACCCACACCTGCCACAATGTTGTTATTGCTAATCTCCCATAGTTTTCCCATCGCTTGATCGGTCTCAGTCGCTGTCACCACCGTATCAAGACCAAACTTCCCTTGCTCCATAGCTTCATAAACCAAGAAAAGCGCCAGCATTTTACTCATACTTGCAGGATCCCTTTGTTCGTCGATATTTTCGCCCCACAAGATACTCCCTGTTTTAGCATCAATAACGATCGAAGCTTTGGGCTTATTCATCTCAAGTGCTTCTGTGTAGCCCGCCTGATGGGTAATGGTCATTATGTCTTCTGCTAAAACCGTTTGGTGCGAAAAGCACATTGCCAAGAGAAGGGCTAAAGCAACGCTCCATTTTTTCACTCGAATTACTCCTTACTTGTCCTTAACTCTCAAAAAGTCACTTAACTAGTGTATCATAATTGTGACTAGGATGCTAGCCAGAACCTAAAAATGCCCGAGAAACCTCGAGCAATTATCTTCTGTTTGTCGCTGATTTTCAAGAGCTTTTCCGACAACCCGCTCCCTTTCCAAAAATCAGGTTACTTCATAGCGATCTTATCCCATTGACAAAAGCCTGTGAACACCGTATTGTCGAGGCTATCAACAGCCTGTTGCCAGAAACATGTTCAGTTACTTAAGCTTTAGCAGCCTTGTAAAGTTCATCTACCTTGTTCCAGTTGATAACTTCAAAGAAAGCCTTGATGTAGTTTGGACGTACGTTGCGGTAGTTGAGGTAGTAAGCATGTTCCCACACGTCCAAGCCAAGGATTGGTTTTAAACCGTCCATGATTGGCGTGTCTTGGTTTGGTGTAGAAGTCACTTCAAGCTTGCCTTCTTTGTTAACCACGAGCCATGCCCAACCTGAACCAAAACGAGTTGTTGCTGCTACTGTGAATGCTTCTTTGAAGGCGTCAAATGAGCCAAAGGTCGCATCGATGTCTGCTGCCAACTCTTCTGAGATTTCTGTTTTCTCAGGAGAAAGCAATTCCCAGAAAAGAGCGTGGTTGAGGTGGCCACCACCATTGTTAATCAAAGCCTGACGGATGTCTGCTGGAATAGAGTCTACATCTGACAAGAGAGCTTCCAAGTCTTCCCCGATTTCAGGGTGTTTTTCAAGCGCAGCGTTGGCGTTTGCCACATAAGTCGCATGGTGCTTGTCATGGTGAAGGGTCATGGTTTCTGCATCAATGTGTGGTTCCAAAGCGTCGTAAGCATATGGTAGATCTGGTAAAATAATAGCCATTTCCTGGTCCTCTTTTCTTTTTTATACCCTTATTATACCTAAAAATGATAGAGCTTTCAAAGTTTTTGCCTAGAAATCGACTCAAAGAGCCTATAATCCTTAAGTATTTCACTACCCCACAATCTTCAGAAGCGCCACTTCAAAAAGATAGGCCTTATCATTTAGACCTGACTTGATTTGGTAGTCCGTCTCGATCAAACACTTGATGGCCTTCTGCAGGCGTTGGGTTGGCACCTGACGACTGTCTCTCAAGGCGTATTTGACCTGATAAGGATTGACGGATCGTCCAAGGATATCTGACAGGGCACTGCCGAGTTGGTTTTCACCTTTTCCTTGGTCTTGTAAAAGGCGGAGCTGCAAAAAAAGACGGAGCTGGTTGAGCATGATGGCGATTAGCTTGACCTCATCTTCTCCCTGGAGACGCAGGTCCCTAACCAGCTCACGCGCCAAGTCCACCTTGCCCGCCAAAACCAACTGGGTCAGGTCAAAAATATTATCCTGCAAGCTCTTAGGAATAGCCAAGTCAATATCGGCTTGGCTTACCTGGCCACTGCCCTTATAAGCCTTTAAAAGAGCCAGATTTTGACTGGTTTGGCTGAAGTCAAAGTGCGACTTGACCAAGAGGGCCTCAAAACTGGCCGCGTCCACCTCCAAACCGAGGACCTGGACCTGTTTTTTAAAATACTGTCGAAGATCTGCTTCCTTGGGCTCACTAGCCTCAAAAAGCTGACCATCTCGTTTGAGCAGTTTTACAAGTCTGCGCTTGCTATCCAATTTTCCCGGGGCAAGAAGGATCACCTTTGTCGTCTCGATAGGGGCTTCTAAATAGGCCTCCAATCGTTTGAGGTCTTCATCAGAAAGGACTCGTTTTTTGGCAGTGGTCACGTCCGATAAGTGGTCCAATATAACCAGCTTGTCCTCCGCAAAAAATGGGAGACTTTCCAAATCTATGGCTACCGTCTCAAAGTCTGTCTCCCTCAAATCAAAATAGGAGACGGTCAAATCGCTCGGCTCAAAACCGATTCTTCGCAAAAGAGCCTCTTTGAGCTGGGAAAATTGCCCCAGGTCTTCGCCTGTCAAGACCGTCAATGAAGAAAGATGTTCTCGGTCTAAGGTTTCAATGGCTTCAATGGCTAACATGCCTTCTCCTTTTCGCTAAAAATCGTCTTTTGCTTAATGGCGTTCCCGCAAAATTGACGCAATCTTAGTATTAATCAGGTCAATGGCAACCGTATTGCTGACCCCTTCTGGAATGATCACATCCGCATAACGTTTGCTCGGCTCAATAAACTGATGGTACATGGGTTTCACCACACCTAGATACTGGTCAATGACACTGTCCAAGGTCCGCCCACGCTCCAAGAGGTCACGCTTGATCCGGCGAATAATCCGCACATCATCGTCCGTGTCCACAAAAATCTTAATGTCCATCAAGTCCCGCAACCGCTTATCTTCCAAAACCAAAATCCCTTCCACAATGAAGACATCCTGTGGTTCCTGACGGTAAGTGTTGGCCGAACGGGTATGTTCAGTGTAGTCATACACAGGAATATCAACCGGACGTCCAGCCAAAAGCTCATTCAGCTGCTCGATCATCAGATCCGTGTCAAAGGCCAAGGGATGGTCATAGTTGGTTGAAATGCGCTCTTCAAAGGTCAGATGGGCCTGGTCCTTGTAGTAAGAATCATGCTCAATCATGGCAATTTTTTCATCTGGAAAATTGGACAAAATCGCCCGTGAAACGGAAGTCTTCCCTCCACCAGAACCGCCTGTCACACCGATGATAATTGGTTTCTTCATAAAATCCTCTCTTTGCTTTCCATTCATTACTTCCATTCTATCACAAGATCCAGCAAATAGAAACGGCTGGTGCCTGGTTTTCTAGAATATCATAGACTTTGGAGGATTGCTTCCTATCCTCTTACCCAAAACATGATATAATAAAGAAAGTATCATTAAGGAGAAACATCATGCTTAAATTAGGAATTATCGGGACTGGCAATATTGCCCACCAATTTATAGAAGCTTGCCAGCTTACAGGCGCTTATTCACTGGCTGCTGTTTATTCACGGACGCTTGAGAAGGCTCAAAGCTTTGCTGCTCCTTATGGGGAAGTTGAACTCTGCACAGACCTTGAAGCCTTTAGCCAGAGCGATTTGGACGTGGTCTACCTAGCTAGCCCCAATAGCCTGCATTTCCAGCAAGCCAAGAAGCTGATTCTTGCTGGCAAGCACCTGATTGTTGAGAAACCAGCCTTTTCCAATCCTCGTGAATTTCAGGAAATCATCCGGCTCGCTGAGGAAAGCCATGTCCTAGTACTCGAAGCGGCTCGTAATTACCACGAAAAAAATTGGCAACCGATTATAGAATTTCTGGTAGACAAGGTTATTTACGGTGCAAGTTTCCACTTCTCGCAGTATTCCTCACGAATGAAAAATCTCCTCCAAGGGATTTACGACAATGCCTTTCAAGCCAAGATGTCTGGCGGGGCTCTGGTTGATTTAGGCATCTACCAAGTCTATGCGGCCTACAAACTTTTTGGCCAACCAAAATCTGCCCGCTATTGTGCAGATCTCTTAGAAACAGGCGTTGACGTCGCCGGGTCTGGCCAGCTGATCTATGAAAACTTTCATGTGAATATGGTTGTCCGTAAAAACGCCCAGTCTAATCTTCCTAGCGAAATCTACACCAATCAGGGAACACTCATTCTCAATCATATCCAAGGGCTTGAGACAGCTAGCTTCCATGGCCTAGACGGCAGTCTTACCAACTTAGGGCTTGCACCGCTTGGCCATCTGATGGCTGACGAGGCTCAAGTGTTTGCAGAGATATTGACCCAACCACACCAACACCAAGATTTTTACCAAGAACTCCTAAAAACGGCTCAAGCCGTCAACCAAACCCTTTACACCATGCGTCAAGACGCTGGTATCCAATTTGAGGCAGACCATTATGAAAACTAAATTCCCACCTATCTGGCAGGACCAGATTGACCAACTCGGCTTTACGGATTTTACCCCCATCCAAGTCCAAAGTTTTGACCCGATTCGTGAAGGTAAATCTGTCCTTGGCATCAGCCCGACTGGGACAGGCAAGACCCTGGCCTACCTCTGGCCCTTGCTCTCGTCCTTGACCAGTCAAAAAGCCCAACAGATCCTCATTCTAGCCCCCAATACAGAGCTTGCTGGACAAATTTTTGAAGTCACCAAAACATGGGCTGAATCGCTCAATCTGACCAGTCAGGTTTTTATCTCTGGATCCAGCCAAAAGCGTCAAATCGAGCGCCTCAAAAAAGGCCCTCACATTTTGATCGGGACACCAGGCCGTATCTGGGAACTGGTCAAACTCAAAAAAATCAAGACCATGGCTATCGATAAGATTGTTTTGGATGAATTTGACCAACTCTTTAGCGATAGTCAGGCCCAGTTTGTCAACCGTATCCTCAAGCATTCGCCACGCCAATACCAACTAATTTATATGTCTGCGACAGATGCCTTTGATCCAAGGCAAATTGCCCCGGACACTCTGACCATTGACGTTCGAGGAAGCGAACAGCTTGATAATATCCAACACGTTTACCTGGAAGTTGCCAAGCGTGATAAGACCGAGCTCCTGCGCAAGATGAGCAACATCCCTGATTTCAGGGCCTTGGCTTTCTTTAACAGTTTGTCTGACCTCGGTACCAGCGAAGAAAAGCTCACCTACCGTTCCGCTAATGTCGTTTCACTAGCTAGCGATGTTAATGTCAAATTCCGTAAAATTATCTTGGAAAAATTTAAGGCCAGACAGCTCAATCTTCTCCTGGCAACGGACTTGGTTGCCCGTGGTATCGACATCGATAATCTCGAATGCGTCATCAATGTAGATCTCCCTCGAGACCTAGAAACTTACACCCACCGTGCAGGAAGAACAGGCCGTATGGGCAAGGATGGGGTCGTCGTCACCTTTATTTCCCACCCTGAAGAACTTAAAACCCTTAAAAAATATGCCCAGGTACGACCTATTTTCCTAAAAAACCAAACCTTCTACTTTGACGATTCCCAGTAGCCACGACAAACTGGAAGTAATCGAGTAATTTGAAACAAAGCTCTAAACCCAAGACCTACGGTCATACAAGCGAAACCGCCCTCTTTCCTAACAAAGGGGGCGGTTTTTCAATCTTCTAAAATCTGACCAAACTTGACAAAGAAAGAGGTTAAGAGATACTTTTCTAACTATCCAGAACAAGCGGTCTCATCAGCCGGCTTATGTCTGTCTTGGTTTAAACAACCTCAGGTGTTCAAGTCCAGCTCCAACAGCGATCTCAATACCCGTACAATTCATTGATGGTGACAAATTGGTAACCCTCTGCCTTTAAAAAGTCAATAACAGCTGGCAGGGCATCTACCGTTGACTGATGAATATCGTGCATCAAAATCACGCCACCGCTGGTAGCCTGTGCCTTGACTTGGGCAAGAATACTAGCAGCATCACGTGACTGCCAGTCTAAGGTATCAATGGTCCAGGTTACGATAGGCAAGCCGGCATGTTGCTCCACTGTAGCATTGAAACTGCCGTAAGGCGGTCTGAGAACAGTGGGCAATTGACCAGATACTTGGAAAATCAGCTCCTGTGTCTGTGCTACCTCAGCCCTGATTTGATCAGGACTAATCTTCGTCATATAAGGATGGCTCCAGGTATGATTGGCCAGCTGATGGCCTTCTGCTGCCATCCGTTGGACGATGGATTCATTCCCCAAAATACTTTGACCTAAAAGGAAAAAAGTCGCCTTAATCTGGTGGTGAGCCAGCAAATCCAAGACCTGAGGCGTTGTTTCTGGCCTCGGGCCATCATCAAAGGTCAGGGCAATGACCTTACCGACCGCCACCGGCTTTGGACCTCTAGCCCTCGCAGCCGCTTCAGCTGCTAAACGCTCTTCTTCTGCCAAACGAGCCGCCTCCTTCTCCGCCAAATAAGCCTCGTAATGGACACGGGCCTCATCTTTTAAGAAACTCATTTCCATGATGTCAAAAAGCTCTGGATAGGTCAAACTTAGACGTTCTCCAGGGGAAAATTCCAAGTCCAAACCCGAAGCCGTTGCGGTAAACGGCAGATTCGAAAAGGCCTGCTCCAAATAAACCTGATAGCCCGCGAGCTCTTCCTCCGTCTTGCCCATTTCCCTCAAACGGTTTAAAACCAAATGGAGAAACGCCTCTCGATCCTTGATCACCTGATCCATTGTCACTCTATCACCTTCTGCATTGATATAGGCGCTGCCCAGTAAGCCTTGTTCCTTGAGCTCAAATTGATGCGCTTTTCCATCGAAGCGGTAGCCCTTCTCCAGCAAATCGACCTGTCGAACATCCACCAAAGCCGTCTCTTGGCTGCTATAAGAAAAGGCCCATAAGTCAACTCCTGCCTCAGCTGGCGCCTCTTTCAACTCTTCCAAACGCCCCGTTTGAAGCTCTTTTGACCAGTCCAGTAACAGGCCATCCTGATTAAGCAAATCTTGTCTCAGATAACGCCGTTGTCCTTCTTCAATGATTTCTTGCTGAACACTTAATCCTTGCTGCTCATGGGCCACTCGCTCTGTCTCTAGGAATGCCTCGACAGCCCTTGCCTGTATCTGCTGGTCGTAGACCATTTTCCCCCAAAATACCAGCACAATAAGCAAGACAAGCCCACTTACAAGCCCAAATATCCCTTTCCAACTCTTTCCAAACATAGCTATCCTTCCATCTGCTGTATTTAACCATTATAACACAAGTGATCTATCCAGCCTAGACAAAATAAAAATCAAACGAAAGCTATCTCTCACAAGAAGAGGCTGGGCAAAAACTAGTTTCAGAATAGACAAAAACGAGCATTTCCGCAGTTGGAGATGCTCGTTTTCCCATGTCATGGTTTATAATTATA
>NZ_JBEPLO010000013.1:0-71676 GCF_040545225.1 Streptococcus rupicaprae
TTGACACTTGGAGGTTGGAAATAAGGCAAATAGATTTGCGTCAAAAGTGTCAGGGGATTGACACTTGGAGGTTGGAAATAAGGCAAATAGATTTGTGTCAAAAGTGTCAGGGGATTGATACTTGGAGCTTGGAAATGAGGCAAATAGATTTGCGTCAAAAGTGTCAGGGGATTGACACTTGGAGGTTGGAAATAAGGCAAATAGATTTGCCCCAATTGGGGCATAAAATCAGTAGTTTTCCAAAATATCGGTCACATTTGATTTCATTTTATTGGTGACGTGGGTGTAGATTTAGGTTTCGCGATATTTTCATGACCTACATTTTCATATTAAATGGAAATTTAACGAGACGGGAAATCAGCAGAGATGGGCAAACTTCCAGCGATTTTTCTATTATTCCTTAGGGATATTGGTTATTACAAAACAATCCCATCAGTCCTACTCTAGGATTGATGGGATTGTCTCAGTCAGGGTTGGTTTTTTCTCAACTCTTCTAATATGTTTTTAGCCTTTTCTAAATTGGTATGTTGCCCTTCTCTCAATTTTTGAGCGACGATTTCGATATCGTCTCCTTGGGCACCTGCCAGCATGGCCAGGGATTTAGCCTGTAGTTTCATGTGGCCAGCTTGAATGCCTGTGGTGACAAGGGCTCTTAGGGCCGCAAAGTTTTGTGCTAGTCCAGCAGAGGCGACAAGCCCAGCCAGTGTTTTAGCGTCGGGATGTCCTAGGAGCTCAAAAGCGAGTTTTACTTTAGGGTTTAGACCGATAGAACCGCCGACTGTGGCGATAGGCATGGGGAGGGTTAGGGTACCTACCAGCTGATCGTCCACTATGGACCAGCTGGAGAGCCCTCTATACTGCCCGTCCTGGCAGGCGTAAGCGTGACAGCCAGCTTCGATAGCTCGCCAGTCATTGCCGGTAGCCAGAACTAGGGCATCAATGCCGTTGAAAATTCCCTTATTGTGCGTTGCGGCCCGGTAGGGATCCACTTGGGCAAGACGGCTGGCCAGGGTGATTTTTTTGGCAGTTTCTTGTCCACCTGGAATCCGATCAAAGGCGATTCGACAGGTGGCAGTAACCAAGGATTCGGTGGCATAGTTAGATAGGATAGCCATGAGGGCTTGGCCTTGGGAAAGTTCTACCAAATAAGGCTTGATGCCTTCCAACATATTATTAATCATATTGGCGCCCATTGCTTCCTTGACATCTGCCAGCAGATAGACGATTAGGAAGTCTTCTTTAATGTCTAGGCGAAGGTCCCTGGCTCCTCCTCCTCGCTTTAAGATAGATGGGTGCGAAGCGTTGGCCAAATCGATGATTTCAGCCTTGTGCTGACAGATAGTTGCCTTAGCCTCCTCCAAATCAGGAAGATCGTAGAGGGCGACTTGGCCGATCATGAGCCGATTCTGGACGCTGGTGGCAAATCCGCCAGACTTGCCGATGATCTGGCTAGCATAGTTGAGGGCAGCGACTACAGAAGGCTCCTCTGTGACAAGGGGAAGGGTATAGGTCTCATTGTTGACCAGCATCTCAGGGACGACGCTCATGGGCAGGGCGAAGGTCCCGATATGGTTCTCTACCATTTGACCGGCAATGGGCTCAGGAAGGTTACGGTCAGTGTTTAAGGTTTCAAGAGCTTCAGGGGTGAACGTTTTCTCTTGCATGAGAATATCAAGGCGTTCTTGCCGTGTTTTTTTGTGGAAACCGCTGTATGAGGGCATAAGGTTCTCCTTTATGAATCGATGTTAGCTTACTTATGGAGCTGGTTTGTAAAATCAAAATGAGGTAGAAAGCGTGATGGACAGGGGTGGCTCTTCTGCCTCTCGTGTCTCATCGGTACTTTTTAGACTCAGTGCGACAGGTGAAAAGATAGTTGATGCCCATTTCTCTTGGCTATGGTCAGGTATCAGCTTAAATCATCTCATTTTACTTTTGATTCAGCATTAACGGAAATAGGCAATCATTTGGCCCTCTTCTAGGGGCCTCATGCCAAAATCCCGGTAAAATTGATTGGCAGTAGGGTCATGAAGGTCCGTGTTGAGCTGGAACTGGCGGACATGCTTGTAATGGTCCCGGATCTTTTTCAAAAGCCTTCGACCGATGCCTTGCCTCTGCAGGTCTGGATGGACCAATATGTCTTGAATTAGGACAATATGTTCCCCATCGCCAACACAGCGGATAAACCCAACTAACTCTTCTTCTTTGAAAGCCCCCAAAAGATAGAGGGATTGTTCAAAAGCTCGCTCCAGAGATTCATCATCTTTGAGGTAATTCGTCCAGCCAACACTTCCGTAGAGTTGTTTAATGGCTAGTGCTTCTTGCGGATAGGTAAAAGGTTTAAGGGTTACCATAAATCCTCCTTGTGAAACTATTATACCATATTTATAGAAATGCTTTACCGATAGAAAAAAGGGGGAAGTTTGTGCGGAAACGGCTATGGCAAATAATATTGACCACAGGCATGCTTTTTTGGTGAAATTTTGTTAAAATGAAGAGACGAATGGAAGGAGATAAGATGGCAAAGGGAATCGTGATTTCAGTAGAGGGGCCAGAAGGGGCTGGAAAGACCAGTGTCATCAAGGCCTTATTGCCTAAGTTTGAGGCTTATGGGCAGGTCCTGATGACCAGAGAGCCTGGTGGTGTACCGATTGCGGAGAAAATTCGAGAGGTGATCCTGGATCCGGAACATACGACAATGGATGACAAGACAGAACTCTTGCTCTACGTAGCGGCTAGGCGCCAGCATCTCAAGGAACGGATTTTGCCTGCTCTTGAAGAGGGGCAGATTGTTCTGGTTGATCGCTTCATTGATTCGTCGGTTGCCTATCAGGGTTACGGTCGCGGCCTTGCCCCATCCGATGTCCACTGGCTCAATCGCTTTGCGACAGATGGCCTGGTACCTGATCTGACCCTTTATTTTGATATTGATGTGCGAGAAGGTTTGGCCAGAATTGCTCAGTTTAGGGGGCATGAGGTCAACCGTCTCGACTTAGAGAGCGTCAGTCTCCACGAACGTGTACGAGAGGGCTATTTGGCCATTTTAGCGGAAAATCCTGACCGCCTCGTCAAGCTAGATGCTTCCCAACCCTTGGAAGATGTAGTGGCTGCTGCCTGGTCCGTGATTGAGGCTTTCTTGCAGGAGCGACTAAATGACTAAGGCAGACTTGAAACGTTGGCAACCCCAATTATACACAGCTTTTAGTCACTTGGTCCAGTCTGGGCGAATGGGGCACGCCTATCTTTTTACAGGGGCCTTTGGGCAACTGGAGATGGCTCTGTTTTTAGCCCAGTCTCAATATTGTGAGGCACCGGAAGAAGGTTTGCCTTGTGAAGCTTGTAGGCCTTGTCGGTTGATCGCTCAAGGAGAATTCTCTGACGTCAGGAGACTAAGTCCGACCAATCAAGTCATTAAAACCGATATGGTGAGGGAGATTCTGCAAGATTTTGCCCAGTCCGGCTTTGAAACAGACCACCAGGTCTTGATCATTCAGGAAGCGGACAAGCTCCACCTCAACGGTGCTAACAGCCTGCTGAAATTTATCGAAGAACCTCAAAGTAACATCAGGATTTTTCTTCTAACGGATCGAGAAGATGGGATTCTACCGACGATCAGGAGCCGGTGTCAGGTCTTTCATTTTCCGAAAAATCGGGCAATCATGATCGAAGATTTAGAAAAAGAGGGCCTTTTGAAGACTCAGGCCCAGCTCCTGAGTGACTTGTGCCCGACAGTTGAGCAGGCCCTTGCTCTTAGCAAAAGCAGCCATTTTCAAGGCCTGTTAAAGCTTGGTGAACAATGGGTTAGGCAGGTGTTAGAGGGTCAGGCCAAGGCTTATTTGACGGTGGCCAAATTGGCTCAGCAGGTCCAGGATAAAACTGAACAGGGCCAAGTGTTTGATTTGCTGACTTTGCTGTTGGCCAGAGAGTTGCCTGCTAAGCCTGCCCAAGAAGCGTTGAGGTCCCTATTAAAGGCGAAAACCATGTGGCAGGCCAATGTGTCCTTTCAAAATGCACTAGAGTTTATGATATTAGATTAGAATGAGGAACGTATGGAAAAGAGAGGCCATTTTGAGGCTTTAGAAAATCTTTCAAAGGACTTGTTTTCAACACTGGCTGAAGTTGAGAACATTAAAAAATACTTGCAGGATCTGATGGAGGAGAACACAGCTCTGCGATTGGAAAATGATAAGCTAAGAGACCGCCTGAATCAGCTACAATCTCCAACAGAGGTCAAGCCAAGAAGCCAAGGAATCAGTAATCTTCAAAAAATCTATGAAGATGACTTCCATGTGTGTAATGTTTTTTACGGTCAACGCAGGCATGATGGGGAAGATTGTGCCTGGTGTTTAGAATTGCTTTACAGGGATTAAGATGCAGAGACAAGAATCATTTCGCAACCCAACCGAATCTGGAGTCCTTTATTTGGTTCCGACACCGATTGGGAATCTGGGGGACATGACTTTCAGGGCTATAGAAACTCTGAAGATGGTGGATTTAATAGCGGCAGAAGACACGCGCAATACAGGTATTTTGCTGAAACATTTTGAAATAGAAACAGGGCAAACCTCTTTTCATGAGCACAATGCTTACGCCAAGATTCCTGAGCTACTTGCCCACTTAAAAGAGGGCAAGAATCTGGCGCAGGTATCGGATGCTGGCCTGCCTTCGATCTCTGATCCGGGGCATGATCTGGTTTGTGCCGCTGTGGCAGAAGGCATCAAGGTGGTGGCTCTGCCTGGCGCTTCTGCGGGTATTACGGCCTTGATCGCCTCTGGCCTGGTCCCTCAGCCTCATGTCTTTTATGGGTTTTTGCCACGAAAGTCCGGCCAGCAGAAGCAATTTTTCGAGGCTAAAAAAACTTATCCAGAGACTCAGATTTTTTATGAATCTCCTTACCGCGTCGCAGATACTCTAACCAATCTGTTAGCTGTTTATGGGGAACGCCAGGTAGTTCTTGTCAGAGAATTGACTAAGCTCTATGAGGAATTCTTGCGAGGAAGCATCTCTGAGGTCTTAGAATATGTGGCAGAAAAGCCGCTCAAGGGCGAATGCCTTCTCATTGTGGCAGGTTGGGATGGTTCAGAAGAAAGTTCTGAGGCTGAAGAACCTGTGGCTATCGTTGCTGCTGTCCAGGCCTTGATTGACCAAGGCCATAAAACCAACCAGGCCATCAAGGCCGTTGCTAAGCAAACTGGACTCTCCAGACAGGACGTCTACAATTCCTACCATCAGTTATAAGAACCAGAAAAAGAGCAAGAGGCTGTCCAAAAGACAAACACCTCTTGCTTTTTTAGTGGGAGTCTAATCTAGCTGGTCTGTTTGAGATAAATAAATTTTATAAAATGATGTTTGGGATAAAAATATGGTAGTGTTTTGAATAAGGTAAATCTCCTCGACTTATTACCTCGATTAGATGAAACGGTTTCTTCAGACTTACTATCTGAAGGACAAAAACAACGGATTGGTATTGCTCGTTCCCTTTTAAAACATCGTACATTCATTATCATGGACGAAGCGACAGCGAATCTTGATAGTCATAATGCCAGTCTAATAGAAAATGGCCTTCTAAATAATCCTGAAATTACTTATATAACCATTACTCACCACTTAAATACTGAGTTAACTAATCAATTTAATGATATTATTCAACTACAAAAACATTAAACATTATAAGTAACAGCAAGCGACTACTCTTGACGAAACTCTGAAAAATAAAAAACCAGCTATCTCTGACCTCACTGGGTTTAAGATAACTGGTTTTTCGTCATTCATGCGGAGGAAGGGATTTGAACCCTCACACCCGTACGGGCACATGCGCCTGAAGCATGCGTGTCTGCCGTTCCACCACCTCCGCAGGTGATAGTAATATCATACACGATTTTGGTGGAAAAGGCAAGTTATTTTTTTGATGTTCCTTAGAGCATGGGTGCGAAGACTTCGACAATGCCCTTGATCAGTTTGTGCCGCTTGCTGATTTTTAGGGTGTCGTCAAAGATTTCTTGGGAGACGGAAAGGGCTTCTAGGAAATCTTTTTTGCTGTCTAAGATAACTGGGGAATTGTACATGAAGACGGCATTTTCATAGTGATGGACCAGGCTACGGTAGTCTAGATTGATGGTGCCGATAACTCCGTAGATATCATCAACCACAAAGTTTTTACTGTGAATAAAGCCTGGGGTATATTCAAAAATGCGAACACCAGCTCCTCTAAGCTCGTCGTAGGCCGAACGGTTAACAATCTGAATAAGCGGTTTGTCTGCGATAAAGGGCATGAGAATGATGACTTCAACCCCACGGAGAGCCGCATTTTTCAAGTCCTCTGTCAAGTCATAGTCGATGATGAGATAGGGGGTGGTGATGTAGACATAGTGCTTGGCTAACTTGAGAAGGTTGAGGTAGACAATTTTACCGACTGGGCGAGGGTAGATAGGCTTAGGCCCCGAGCCATAAGGGACATAGATGGCTCCGTCGCTATCAACGGGCTGCGTCATGTTTTGATAGTGGTTAAAGTCTGACACTTCAATGGAATTGATGTCCCAATTGAGCAAGAAGAGCTTGGTTAGCCCTTGCACGGCTTGACCTTCCAAGCGCATGCCCCCATCTTTCCAGTGTCCGAAGCGTTCGATAGCATTGATGTATTCATCAGCTAGATTAATGCCCCCGGTATAGCCGATTTGACCGTCAATGATAGTCATTTTGCGGTGGCTTCGGTTGTTGTAGACGACAGAAGCTCTAGGGGACATGCGATTAAATTTGGCTGCCGTGATACCTAATTGCCGTAAGTGGTTATCGTAATCATTGGGCAGGGTTACCATGCACCCAATATCGTCGTAGAGAAAACGGACTTCAACCCCTTCTGCTACCTTTTCAAGAAGGATTGCTAAAATGGCATCCCACATTTGGCCAAGCTCTACGATGTAATATTCCATGAAGATAAAGTGCTTGGCTGTTCTGAGGTCTTGTAATAATTGTTGCCACAGGTCCTCGCCGAGGGCAAAATAGGAAGCTTGAGTTTCCTGGTAGGGTTGAGCGGATGGATCGATAGTCAGAAGGGCGTGAAGGTGGTTGTAGGTTGTAGGATCTGTTTGTTGCAATTTGGCCAGAATGGGGTGTTCTTGAGGCGGAAGCACATGTCGAAGGGCTCTATTTTCGATTTTTTTAAAATGCTGCCGTTCTGTTTTATCAATTCGTCGTTCAAAAAACATGAGATAAAAGAGGCTTCCAACACCAGGCAGGACAAAGATGATGACTAGCCAGGTCACCTTGTTTTCAGGTGCGGTATTGCGGTTGATAATGGACAGGATGGATCCGATGTAAATGAGACCGACAAGTGTCCATAAAAAAGGTGCCTTATCCGCTAAGAAAATAAAAAAGAGGATAATGGCTAGTATTTCAATTAATATGGCCAAGGCACAAAACAGGTAAAAACCAAATCGATAAAGGTGGGTATAGAGTTTTTTCATACCCAAAGTATAGCAAAAATCCGAAAAAATAGAAAGTGCTTACGGATAAAGAGGTAGGAGGACTTTCAGATGGAAGATGAAAAAAAGAGAGAAGAGAGGTTCTTTGTCTTTAGGACATTCCGGGAATTGGAGGAATTGGCCAGACAGGGAGAGGCAGGTGTCCCCTTTAGACGACAGGAAGTTCATGACACGGTCTCTACTTTTTGATATACTAGGAGGGTATCGAGTAAGGAGAAGTGAAATGAGTTATAGTCGTACTAAGCGCTTGCGCTACCAAGGCAGGCATTTAAACAATTCTGAGGAAAAAAGGCCTTCTCTTAGACAGCTGAGGGTCAAACTACCTTGGGGCCTGCTGCTGGGGCTAAGTGCCTTGCTGAGTCTTTTGAGTGTGGCCAATCCCTTCTTGACCCGCTTTGCAGATAGTCTCCAAACCCAGGCCCTCTACACTGGGCAAGCCTTTCTGGCAGGTCATGTCCCTTATATGGATTTTTATAGTTCTGGAGGGTTGATCTACCATGTCTTGCTCTTGCTTGGCAGTGTCTTGGGCAATTCTCTAGGGCTGATGGTTGTCCAGTTTGTGCTGGTCCTGCTAGCAGGTATAGCCTTCTACAAGTGCCTTTTTCAGTTGACAGGCCTAGCGGAGCTCAGTCGCCAAATGCTCTTGGCCTTTTACCTTTGTGTGGGGATTTTAGCTTGGGGAGGGCTTTATGCCCCGCTCTTTGCTCTGCCTTTTGTCCTCTATGGCTTGCTCTTCTTGATCAAGTACCTGGCAGGGGAGTCCAGAGATGAAGGTTTCATTCTTTATGGGGTCAATGGGGCCCTGGTCTTCTTAATTGACCCCAAGAGCAGCCTCCTGTGGCTGACAGCTGGCTTGGTCCTGCTGGTCTACAATGTTAAGCAAGGGCAGAAAGCCAGAGGGCTGTACCAACTTTTAGCAACAGTTTTTGGTTTTAGTTTGATTCTCTACACGGTCGGCTACTACACCATTTTGTATCAGAATGTCGGTGCAGCCATTGAACAGACGGTTTTAGTCCCCTTGCAGTCTCTCGGTCGCTGGCAGGAAGAGCCCTTGCTTTTCTTCTTTTTGCTGGCGGTCTATCTCTTGGGGACGGGCCTATTGACCAGTTTTATCTACGGCGGTTTTAGTCTCATTAGGCCTGAAAATCGTGCCAGCAAGGTCTTGCTTTATCTGACCATGCTTGTGGCGGTAGCCCTTGCCTTGCTGACCCCTCAATTTTCGCCGTCCCATCTCTTGCTAGTCCTGCCTTATGGGCTTGTCTTGACGGCTAGCTACATAGCAGAGCGGTCAGTCTTTAGCCAACTCAGCGATTCAGAAGAGGGAGCAGCAGAAGAAGAATGGCTTGGGGACACAGCGCCTGTGACCTCTTATTGGGCCTTAAATGCCTTCTTACCAATCTTGGCGTCGCTCTATCTCATCGCCTACCCTGCCTGGCTCTGGTTTGATCAAGGGGCTGTTCAGGCAGAGCGGCAAGAAATAGCCAGCAAGATTGCCGAGGAAACGTCAAAGAAGGATCTGATCTATGCCTGGGACGATAGCGCCTCAATTTATCTGACTAGTCAGCGCTTTGCTTCCGCAGAAATCATTATTCCTGATACCTACAATATAACAGATGGCCAGCAAAAAGCACTGACCCTGGCCTTGGGATATGATCGTGCTAAAATTGTGGTGGTTAATCAAGACCTAGATTTGCCAGAGACAGTAGCTCATCACTTGGAAGAAAATTACCAGGAAGTGGCTACAAACCTATCACAATTCAAGTTATATCAATTAAAATAAACACAATATCTTGTGTTATGAGAATAAAAATTTATTTTCTTCCACAAGATATTGTTTTTTATTTAATTAAGTGATAAAATAGACAATGTAAGTATCAAAGAGACGCGAGGCAAGAAAGATGAGTCAGACACAGGAACTTTTGGTATGGAAGCGCGATGGGCGGCTGGTTCCCTTTGATCGCTTGAAAATCGAACAGGCTTTGTGGAAAGCGGCTCAGGCTCGAACAGAAATGACACCGCTCTTGGAGCAGGTCTTAGAAAAGGTAGCTGATCGTGTGGTTGCTGAGATTTTTAGCCGTTTCCAAAAAGATATCAAAATTTATGAGATTCAAGCTATTGTTGAGCAGGAATTGCTAGAAAGTAAGGTTTATGACTTAGCAGACGAGTATATCAATTATCGTAAGAAACGAGATTTTGAGCGCCATCAAGCGACGGATATCAATTATTCCATTGAGAAACTCGTCCAAAAGGATCAGGCAGTGGTCAATGAGAATGCCAATAAAGACAGTGATGTTTTTAATACCCAGCGTGATTTGACGGCAGGCATTGTCGGTAAAAGTATTGGCTTGAAGATGTTACCTGCCCACGTGGCTAACAGTCACCAAAAAGGGGAGATCCACTACCATGACCTAGACTATAGCCCCTATACGCCCATGACCAACTGTTGCTTGATTGATTTTAAAGGAATGCTGGCAAATGGCTTTAAGATTGGCAATGCGGATGTGGAGAGCCCTAAGTCAATTCAAACAGCGACTGCCCAAATGTCTCAAATCATTGCTAATGTGGCGTCAAGTCAATATGGAGGTTGCTCGGCAGATCGGATCGATGAGGTTTTGGCTCCTTATGCTAGGCTCAATTATGGCAAGCACCTAAAAGAAGCCAAGCAGTGGGTGGTCGAAGGCAAGTGGGAAGAATATGCTCTGGAGAAGACCAAAAAGGACATCTACGATGCCATGCAGTCCTTGGAGTATGAGATCAATACCCTCTTTACCTCAAACGGGCAAACACCCTTTACCTCTCTGGGATTTGGCTTGGGGACGGACTGGTTTGAGCGAGAGATCCAAAAGGCCATCCTCAAGATCCGCATCAAGGGCTTGGGCAAAGAAGGCCGGACTGCGATTTTTCCAAAATTGATCTTTACCCTCAAGCGTGGGGTCAATCTGGAACCGGATTCCCCCAACTACGATATCAAGGAATTAGCTTTGGAGTGTGCGACCAAACGGATGTACCCAGATATCTTGTCCTATGACAGAATCGTCGCCTTGACAGGCTCCTTCAAGGTGCCCATGGGTTGCCGATCCTTCTTGCAGGGATGGACAGACGAGGACGGAAAAGATGTGACCTCCGGCCGGATGAACCTTGGCGTTGTGACGGTCAATCTTCCACGGATAGCTTTGGAATCAGAAGGTCGTCAAGAACGTTTCTGGCAGATTTTTAGTGAGCGGATGGGGATTGCCAAGGATGCTCTCGTTTATCGGATCAATCGTGTCAAAGAAGCCAGTCCTGCCAATGCACCGATTTTGTATCAGTATGGCGCTTTTGGGGAAAGGCTGAGCAGAGATGGCAATGTCGATGACCTCTTTAGAAACCGCAGGGCTACAATCTCGCTTGGCTATATCGGTCTTTATGAGGTAGCGACAGCTTTTTATGGTGGCGAATGGGAAAGTCAACCTGAAGCAAAGGCTTTTACCATTGAGATTGTGAAAGCTATGAAGGCATTGTGTGAGGCGTGGTCGGATGAGTATGGCTATCATTTCTCCGTCTATTCGACACCTTCTGAAAGTTTGACAGACCGTTTTTGCCGTTTGGATACCGAGAAATTTGGTCACGTTAAGGACATCACAGATAAAGAATATTATACAAATTCCTTCCATTATGATGTTCGCAAACATCCGACACCTTTTGAGAAGTTAGAATTTGAAAAAATTTACCCAGAATCAGGGGCTAGCGGGGGCTTTATCCATTATTGTGAGTACCCTGTGCTCCAACAAAATCCAAAAGCTTTAGAAGCTGTTTGGGATTATGCCTATGACCGAGTGGGGTATTTGGGGACCAATACACCGATTGATAAGTGTTATGCTTGTGGTTATGAAGGGGATTTTGAGCCGACAGAACGCGGCTTTAAGTGTCCGAACTGTGGCAATAGTGATCCCAAGACAGTGGATGTGGTCAAACGCACTTGTGGCTACCTGGGCAATCCTCAGGCCAGACCGATGGTTAATGGCCGCCACAAAGAAATCTCTGCCCGTGTCAAACACATGAATGGCTCCACCATCAAGACACCGGGAAAATAGTATGGTATACTAAACTATCGGCGAAAGATCCTATTTTGCTGTCATTTAATGGGTATGAAGGAGAAACTAATGGGTAAATATCAATTAGACTATAAAGGCATGCAATTAGTGGAAAAATTCCATGAGAAGCATTCCAATGTGAAAGATGATAAGAAGGCGCGCGTGCAGGCGCTCTTGAAAAAAGCTGGTAAGAAGAAATAAACCGGCTCGAAAGAGGCAGGTGGCGTGAAAAGCGTCACCTGTTTTTAGAAGGGAAACGGATGAAAAAAATCGGAATTGTGGGAATCGGAGGGATTTCCCAGAAGGCTTATTTGCCCTATATGCGGCAATTATCTGGCATTGAATGGCACGTCTTTACTCGTAAGGAAGAGGTGCGCGAAGAAGTGGTTGCTTTATTTGGTCAAGCAGTATCCTATGACAGTCTGACAACCTTGCTAGATGCAGATTTAGACGGGGTCATGATCCATGCGGCAACGGTGGCCCATGTGGAGTTGGCCCAGCTCTTTTTGAAGAAGGGAATTCCTGTCTACATGGACAAGCCCTTGACAGAGGATTACGCCAGCAGCAAGGCCCTCTATGATTTGGCCGAGGCGAATCAGACCTTCTTGATGGCTGGTTTTAATCGTCGTTTTGCCCCCAAGGTCATCCAGATGGCGGCTCAGACAGGCAAAACCCGCATCGTCACAGAAAAGAATGACATCAATCGGACAGAAGATTTGCAGTACAAGCTCTTTGATTTGTTTATACATCCTCTAGATACAGCCTTGTTCTTAGCAGATGAGCCACTGATTGCGGGACAATTTCATTACCATGTCAGTGAGGAGGACAAGAGCCAGCTACGCCAGGTGACAGTCACTCTGGAGACCAAGGCTTCTACCATCGTGTCCAGCATGAACCTGCAATCGGGTAGCCGCCGTGAAGTGATGGAGGTCCAGCTGGCGAATGCGACCTACCATTTAGAAAACTTGGACGACCTAACCATCTATCAGGGCAATCAAGTGACAAAAGACGCCTTTGGTTCCTGGGAAACCACCCTCTATAAGCGTGGCTTTGAGACGGCTGTGGACCAGTTCTTGCAGGCCATAGAGACCGGACAAAATCCAGTAGACCCTACTAGCAGCCTGCTCAGCCATTGGCTCTGCCACCAAATCAACCACATTCAAGAAACCAGCGGAAAACTGGATGTGAAACTGCCAGACTAAGGAGAAAACCATGCAACTAAGACGACCAACCGCCGCCGACCAGGCGGCCGTAGAAGAGATGATGGCAGAGTTTATCGCCTCAGGCTCAGCGACAGACGGTGGTTTCTGGGACCCAGAAAACTTTGACTACGCGGACTGGCTTCAGTATAATGCTGACGCGGAGATGGGGCTCAATATCCCAGAGGAGTTTGTGCCGGCAGTTCAGTTTGTCTCTTTTGATGAGGCTGGACGAGCTTTGGGCTTTCTTCATCTTCGTCTGCGGCTCAATGACTTTCTGCTGGAGCAAGGAGGTCATATCGGCTACTCCATCCGTCCTAGCGAGCGGGGCAAGGGCTACGCCAAGGAGCAGTTGCGTCTGGGCTTGCTGGAATGCCCACAGAAAAATATCACCAAAGCCCTCATTACCTGCTCGACGGAAAACCCAGCTAGCCGAGCGACCATTGTTGCCAACGGTGGTGTCTTAGAGGACGTGCGCGAGGGGACCGAGCGCTATTGGGTAGAAATGAGTAAAACTGTATAGGAGTGTCACTTGACACCAGTAAGGAGCCTTGTATGAACAATCCGAAACCCCAAGAATGGAAGAGTGAAGAGCTTAGTTGTGGGCGGATTATGGATTACAAGGCCTTTAACTTTGTGGATGGAGAAGGGGTCCGGTGTTCTCTCTATGTCAGCGGCTGCCTCTTTCATTGCGAAGGGTGTTACAATGTCGCCACTTGGAATTTTCGGGCGGGTATTCCCTACACAGAGGCGCTGGAGGAGCAGATCATGGCTGATTTGGCCCAACCCTATGTCCAGGGCCTGACCCTCTTGGGTGGAGAACCCTTTCTCAACACCGGAATCCTGCTGCCCTTGGTCAAACGAATTCGAAGAGAGCTTCCAGAAAAGGACATCTGGTCTTGGACAGGCTATACCTGGGAAGAGATGATGCTGGAAACGCCAGACAAGCTAGAACTTCTATCCTTGATTGATATTCTGGTGGATGGGCGGTATGACCGGACCAAACGCAACCTCATGCTCCAATTTCGTGGCTCCTCCAACCAGCGGATTATCGATGTACAAAAGTCATTGGAGAATGGGAAAGTCGTTATCTGGGACAAACTTCAGGACGGCAGGTAGACTAGTAAAAGGCTACCGAGTAAAATGTATCCGTTGTCCTACTGGCGTTCTAAGATTCGTTTCACAGCGATTAGAAAGGATGTTGAGCCTTCTACAGAACTGGGAGTTGGTCGTCAGTATGTGGCTGGTCGGAACGTTGAACCTGGTACCTATAAGTTGAGCAGTAACGTCTCCCTGAATAAAGAGTATGTTGAATGGCGCATTGAAATTGTCAATTTAGTTACTGAGGATAGGAGAAGCCAGACCTTGAGCGGTTCTAACGCTGATGTGGCCATCAAATTGGAAGAAGGAGAAATTATTTCAACAGACTTCTCAAACCACTATGAATTTGAAAAGCCGACAGGCGAAACCCGTCTAATCCTTACTTCTGTAAATTAAAAGAATGGACCTCGCTTTCGGGGTTCTTTTTTCTGTCAAATAGTCTGAATTTTTGCTATAATAGTGGGGACACTTGTATCGAAGTTTAAAAGGAATAAGTCAGGTTGACAGTTGTACCTTGTAAACGTGATTCTTTGCTTTCTTGATACAGTTTAATAATCTAATACTTTAGGAGAATCTTATGACTGCAACAAAAATGTCTGCCCAAGAAATCATCGCTTTTATCGGAAATGCTGTCAAGAAAACGGCTGTCAAGGTTACGTTTGAAGGTGAATTGGCTGGTGATGTGCCAGAATCAGTAACCAAGCTGGGCAATGTCCTCTTCGGTGACTGGAAGGACGTGGAACCACTCTTGGCAGGACTGACTGAAAACAAGAACTATGTTATCGAAAATGATGCGCGTAACTCTGCTGTGCCATTGCTGGACAAAAAGAACATCAATGCCCGTATCGAACCAGGTGCCATCATCCGTGACCAGGTGTCTATCGGCGACAATGCGGTCATCATGATGGGGGCTGTGATCAACATCGGTGCAGAAATCGGTGCAGGTACCATGATTGACATGGGTGCCATTCTGGGCGGTCGTGCGACAGTCGGCAAGAACAGCCACATCGGTGCAGGTGCTGTCTTGGCGGGTGTGATTGAGCCAGCTTCTGCAGAGCCAGTCCGTGTCGGCGACAATGTCTTGGTCGGTGCCAATGCGGTTGTTATCGAAGGCGTTCAAATCGGGAATGGGTCAGTTGTCGCAGCCGGTGCCATCGTGACCCAAGACGTGCCGGAAAATGTGGTCGTTGCTGGTGTTCCAGCCCGCATCATCAAGGAAATTGATGAAAAGACCCAACAAAAAACAGCTCTCGAAGAAGCACTGCGTAATTTGTAATATCTAGAGGCTGGGACAAATTCCTTGCCTCTCAATTATTTTTGATTTGTTGAGCAAGACGCAGAGGCTGGGAGCTTATACAGCCTAGGGTTAGGCTGTACAAGGTTGTCTCCTAGAAATAAAAAAGAGACAATGCTGGCTTTGCTAGTTTTAGAGCTGCCGCTACACGGTTCATTAGGTGCTTTAGCACCAATGAACCACTGCTAGTGGACCCTAATAAGCTGATTTCATCAGCTTTTAGCTCCCCAACGAACGTGGAAAGCCTTGCTTCCTTAATTTCCAACCTCAAACAGTCACTTCCTACGACCTTGCTCGCTTTCTGATTTCAAGGCTCGCACCTTGGATAGTCAGGGAAGTGACTATCCAAGCCATGCGGAGGTGGGCGACGAAATCGAATTCTGACGAATGACCGATTTCTCTTCCACTCTCTTTTCAACTAGGAGAAACCTATGACACTTGACTTATTGACCATCCGCCGAGACCTCCATCAGATTCCTGAAATCGGCCTGGAGGAGTATAGGACCCAGGCCTACCTCTTGCATCAATTGGAGCAAGTCTTGAAAGATTGCCCATTTGCGGCCCTTAAAACCTGGCGTACAGGCATTATGGTGACCTTGGCGGGCTATGCAGCTGAAAAAACCATCGGCTGGCGGACAGATATTGACGGCCTGCCCATCCTTGAGGAGACAGGGCTCGCTTTTGCCAGCCAGCATGAGGGGCGGATGCATGCCTGTGGCCATGATTTTCATATGACCATCGCCCTAGGTCTTTTGGAAAAAATAGCAGAGCAGCAGCCCAAGAACAACTTCCTCATCCTTTTTCAACCTGCTGAGGAAAATTTAGCAGGCGGCAAGCTCATGTATGAGGCAGGCGTCTTGGACGACTGCAAGCCAGACGAATTCTATGCCCTGCATGTCCGTCCGGACCTCAAGGTTGGGGAAATGGCGACCAATACCAGCACGCTCTTTGCTGGAACTTGTGAAGTCAAGATCACCTTCACCGGCAAGGGCGGTCATGCGGCCTTCCCTCATACAGCCAATGATGCCCTGGTGGCGGCTAGTTATTTTGTCACCCAGGTGCAGTCTGTCGTCAGCCGCAATGTAGATCCGATCGAAGGGGCTGTTGTGACCTTTGGCAGTTTCCATGCTGGGACTACCAATAATGTCATTGCCGAGACGGCGCATCTGCATGGAACCATTCGGAGTTTGACCCGTGAGATGGGGCAGTTGGTCCAGAAGCGTGTTAAAGCGGTCGCAGAAGGTATTGCAGCGAGTTTTGGTGTGGCAGTGTCGATTGATCTGATCGAGGCGGGCTATCTGCCGGTTGAAAATAATCCTGAGCTGGCAGGCCAGTTTATGGCTTTCTATGAAAATGATCCGGAGGTGACTATGTTGGATTGCCTTCCGGCTATGACAGGCGAGGATTTTGGGTTCTTGTTGAGTAAGATACCAGGAGTTATGTTTTGGCTGGGAGTTGATACGCCATACCCGCTCCATAATCCTAAACTTTCACCTGATGAAGCAGCTCTGCCATTTGCCGTGGAAAAGGTCGGGAACTTCCTAGCTAGCCGTTTGAATGGAGCAAGTAGTGTCTAAATCAGCTTTACGCCAAGCAGTATTGGCTCAGTTAAAAGGCCAAGATCCGCTGGTCAAAGAAGAACGCGACCAAGCCTTGATTAGGCGCTTAATGGAGAGTTCTAAATACCAAAAGAGCACGACAGTGGCGCTATACTTGTCTCTAGCTTTTGAGGTAAATACGGCCTCCTTGATTAAGGCAGCGAGGGCAGACGGCAAGCAAATCTTGGTTCCAAAGACTTTGAAGGGGGGACAGATGGTCTTCGTACCCTATCAAGCAGGCCATCTAGAACGCTCTTCATTTGGGGTGCTAGAGCCGACCAATATGGAAGTTGTAGAAAAAGGGGCTATTGACCTGATCCTGGTGCCGGGTCTCATTTGGAATCAGCAGGGCTATCGCATTGGCTTTGGCGGTGGCTTTTATGACCGCTATTTAGCAGATTATGAGGGAAAGACGGTCAGTCTCTCTTATGATTTTCAGATTAGGGAATTTTTGCCGGAGGCTCATGACCAGCCGGTTGAGGAGGTTATTGTTGGTGTTAAAAACAGTGTTTGATAAGCGTTACCCTGTGACCAGTGGCATTTTATTGGTCACTTGGCTTGTTTTTCTAGCCATGCAAATACTGCGCTTCAATCAAGCGACTAGTGCTCAGGCCGTTTATGACTTTGGTGGTATGCTAGGGGCAGCTATCCGGCAGAATCCTAGCAATCTGTGGCGGCTTATTTCAGCCATTTTTGTCCATATCGGTTGGGAGCACATACTGTTAAATAGTTTGTCTATTTATTTCTTGGGGCATCAATTGGAAAACCTGTTTGGTTCGTTGAAGTTTGCGCTCTTTTATTTCTTGTCAGGGATAATGGGAAATGTCTTTGTCCTCTTTTTGACTCCGACAGTTGTTGCAGCGGGTGCGTCGACAGCTATCTTTGGCCTCTTTGCCTCAATGGCGGTGCTCCGCTATTTTGCGAGAAATCCTTATCTCCGAATTTTGGGGCAAAGTTACCTGATGCTCCTGGTCATGAATGTATTGCTGGGCTGGATGTCGTCAGGGATCAGCCATGCTGGACATCTGGGTGGCGCTGTTGGGGGTGCTTTGTGTGCCATTTTTCTACGGATTAAGGGTGAAGAAACTATCTTCGAGTCTCATAAACGCCATCTAGCTTGGATAACCTATCTGCTATTAGTCATTGGCATGGTCAGCTACCGCTTGGCCTTTTAGAGGAATCTATCGCGGTCATTTAACCCCAATCGTATCAGCCTATCCAGGTATGCAAAATTCTGATTTTGACTGTGTTACAATTTGGTAACAGTTAGCTTAGTGGGGGACAGGAGCCTGTCCTTTTTGGTATAATGCTAGCATGCATATCGAAAATGAGACAGCCTTAGTGGCGTTTGGAAAACAGTTGGGGGAATTGCTAGAAGCTCAGGATGTCATTGTTCTAACGGGTGATTTGGGGGCTGGCAAGACAACTGTGACTAAGGGAATTGCTCAAGGACTAGGAATTGCTCAAATGATCAAAAGTCCAACCTACACCATCGTCCGTGAATATGAAGGGCGTCTGCCGCTCTATCATCTGGATGTTTATCGGATCGGGGACGATCCAGATTCGATTGATCTGGATGAATTTCTTTTTGGAGAAGGCGTCACGGTGATAGAGTGGGGCAAGTTGCTGGAGTCGTCTTTGCCAAAAGACTATCTGGAGGTTAAACTGGCTGTCTCAGGTGAAGGAAGGCAGTTGACCTTAGAGGCTAAGGGGCCTAGGTCCAAGCAGTTAGTGGAGGCTTTAACTATTGCTTAAGAAGGAAGTTGTTTTCAGAGAAGCTAGTCAAGCAGATGCAGCAAGCATCATTGCTTTCTTTAATCAGGTCGGCCGAGAGTCGGACTATTTAATCATGGATGAAAATGGCTACCAAGGAACGGAAAAGGCTTTAGCCCAGTCTTTAGAAGACAGTTTGAAGCTTATTAACCAGCTGTGCTTGCTCGCTCTTGTGGACGAAGAAGTCATCGGTATGCTTAATATCAGGGCTGGTAGACAACTTCGCATAGAACATATCGGTGATGTCTTTATCGCTGTGCGAAAAAATTACTGGGGCCATGGTATCGGCCACATCTTGATGGAAGAGGCTGTGGACTGGGCGGTTCATTCTGGTATTATTAGACGCTTAGAGTTGACAGTTCAAGTCCGTAATCAACGCGCGATTGCCCTTTATGAACAATTTGGATTTGAAATTGAAGGCACTCAGAAAAGAGGAGCCAAGACAGAGAATGGAGAGTTTCTTGACGTTTACCTGATGGGGAAACTGATAGATGAAGAAGGCGAATGACAATTGGAAAAAAAATAGCAGCCATGCTGGCGGCGATCCTAGTGACAACGCTCATTGCAGGAGGAACTTATTTTTTCACCTTGTATGGAGCAACAGCAGACGAACTGGGAAAGACCTATCGTCCTATCCATGAGGGTGAAGAACCGTCTGTGATTGAAGCGACGGATCCCTTTACCATCTTGTTTATGGGAGTGGATACAGGATCAGGTTCCCGAGAAGATGATTGGGTCGGCAACAGCGACTCCATGCTCTTGGTGACAGTGAATCCCCTGACCAAGACGACCTCTATGATGAGTCTAGAACGCGATATCTTGGTCAAACTATCGGACGAAGAAGGTGAACCGACAGACACAGAAGCGAAATTAAATGCGGCTTATGCTATGGGCGGTCCAGAAATGGCTATTGCAACGGTTGAAGATATGATGAATATCACTATCGACCGCTACGTCATGATCAACATGCAAGGGATGATTGATTTGGTCGATGCTGTCGGAGGGATTACGGTAAATAATACCTTGGGCTTTACGATCTCTATCGAGGATCAGGAACCTGAGTACACCCAGACCATTGAACCGGGCAAGCAGACAGTGAATGGCGAGCAAGCTCTAGTATACGCCCGCATGCGTTATCAGGATCCTGAAGGAGACTACGGTCGCCAAAAACGCCAGCGTGAAGTGATTCAGCTAATCATCAAAAAGCTGCTGAGCATGAATAGCGTCAGCAAGTATAAGGCCATTTTAAAAGCAGTTTCAGATAATGTTAGGACGGATATTGCGCTTACCAGAGAAACGATTCCCCAATGGTTAGGCTACCGAGATGCCCTTAAAAAAATAAAGACTTACCAATTGGCAGGTGAAGATGCTACTATAGGGGAAGGAAGCTATCAGGTCACGACTTCTGAGCACCTTCTTGAAATGCAAAATA
The DNA here is from genome assembly GCF_040545225.1 of Streptococcus rupicaprae. Taxonomy (NCBI): domain Bacteria; kingdom Bacillati; phylum Bacillota; class Bacilli; order Lactobacillales; family Streptococcaceae; genus Streptococcus; species Streptococcus rupicaprae. The sequence goes on from NZ_JBEPLO010000013.1 coordinate 19,949, forward strand.
CTTTACAGACATCTCTTGGAAAGACTGCCAGAAAAGAGCTGAAAACAACGGCAGTTCTTTATGAGGAACTTTATGGATCTAGTCCAGAAGCAACAGGCTATAGCAGCACAGAGGTCTGGGGAGGTGAGACTCAGAGTCTGCCTCAAATCCAGCCTCAGCTAGAGCCTATTCAAGAATTTAATCCTGTGACGGAAGCAGTGCCAGTTGAGCAGCCTATTGTAACAGAAGCAGTTCCAGAAGTCACGGCGGACCAATAAACTCTCTTAATTTGAGATACCAAAAGGCATACCTGTTTAGAAAATCAGGTATGCCTTTATTGGCAGTGTAGCCGTTTCAAAGACTTTCTAGTCCCATTTAAGCTAGAAACTGTTAGGCTTATTTTTTGCTAATTGCCTTAAGCTTAAGCTGTGCTCCGACTTGGTAACGCCATCCTGACTTAGTCGCAGTATTTTTCAACTACTAGATAATAGGGTAACACCGACAACAAGTCCCGAATTAAGGGATGCAAGGTTTAATGCTATTTGCTGGATTCATCCTTTTGTAGGAGTGGCATTTGTTCGGTCCGAGCTGCCACCTCACCTTGGAAGATTTGGGCCTTGTAGTTGAGGTCTTTGGCCATTTCAGTGACCTTTGGGATTTGGCTTTGGATAAAGGCGATCTGGCTCTTGATGTCTTTGAGATGAGCGCCTGCCTCATCAGCCAATGCCTTTGTTTCAAGGGCCTCACGCTTGATGGTTTTGCGGTGCTTGATGGCTTGATAAGCCAGGTAAGCGGCGGTTCCTGTCCAGAGGAGTCGTCTAAGTTTCATGGGTTATGCCTCCAAGTAGAGTTCTTGAGCGAGTTGAGCGAGTTGGGTAAAATCGGGTTCATGAGTCTCAAACTGAATCGCCAGTCCATCTTCCTTATCTAAACGTGGTAGGAGGTGGATGTGGCTATGGAAAACCGTTTGCCCAGCTGCTTCTCCGTTATTGTTGATGATATTTAATCCCTTGGCCCCCAGTTTTTCCTTGAGTTGGCTAGCAATTTTGGGAATGCGGGCAAAAACCAAGCCTGCGGTATCGCTGTCCATGTCAAAGATATCTGCCACATGCGTCTTAGGAATGACCAGAGTGTGGCCGGGGGTTACTTGGGTAATATCTAGGAAGGCGAGAACCTGATCATCTTCGTAAACCTTAGAAGACGGAATTTGGCCAGAGACAATTTTACAGAAAATACAGTCAGTCATGGTTTTACCTCTTTTCTTGAATCTGTTATAATAAATTATATCAAAAAAATCGGAGAAATGAATGTTAAACATCCAAAATGTAACGGGAGGTTATGCCAACATCCCAGTTCTTAGAAATATTTCCTTTGAGATTGCCGATGGTGAGTTGGTGGGGCTCATTGGGTTAAATGGTGCAGGAAAGTCTACCACAATCAATGAAATTATTGGCCTGTTGACACCTTACCAGGGGCAGATTACTATTGACGGCTTGAGCTTGAATCGGGACACGGAAAGCTACCGCAAAAAAATCGGCTTTATCCCTGAAACGCCCAGTCTTTATGAAGAGCTGACCCTGAAAGAACACCTGGAAGTGGTGGCCATGGCCTATGATATCCCACCTAAGCAGGCCTTGGATAGGGCGGAAAGACTCTTGAAACTCTTTCGTCTGGATCAGCGTCTAGATTGGTTTCCAGTCAACTTTTCCAAGGGTATGAAGCAGAAGGTGATGATTATCTGTGCCTTGATTGTGGAGCCCAGTCTTTTGATTGTGGATGAACCGTTTTTGGGCCTTGATCCCTTAGCAATTCAGGACCTGAAAGATCTGCTAGCTCAAGAAAAGGCTAAAGGCACTTCTATCTTGATGTCCACCCACGTGCTTGACTCGGCAGAAAAGATGTGCGACCGCTTCGTCATCCTGCACCATGGTGAAATCAAGGCTCAGGGGCGATTGGAAGACCTTCAAGAGGCCTTTGACATGCCTGGAGCGGACCTCAATGCCATCTACCTGCGCTTGACGGAGGAAGCCGTATGAGAGCCTTGTTTGTAAGACGGCGTCACCTCTTTCATAAGCAATGCGCCAGGTATTTGAAGTATGTGCTCAACGATCATTTTGTTCTTTTTCTGCTTTTGGGGATGGGGTTTGTCATGGTTCAATACAGCCAGTTGGTTAAAAATCCCCCTCAGGAGTCTCTTGTCTTAAGGATGGTGCTTGTAGTCCTCCTATTGGGGGTCAGTTTTTTAGGGAATTTTACGGCCTATCTGGAGCGGCCTGACCAGCACTTTTTGTTAACCAAGGAAGGCCAGGTCGCTCTAGGGATTGGGCAGGCTTACCGGAAAGGGGTCCTTGTTTGGACCTTGGTCCAGGTCGGAATTGCTGTTTTTCTCTATCCCCTTGCCTTGGCTGCCCAGATTTCCCTGCTTGTTTACCTGGTCTTGGTGGCCCTGTCTCTTGTCATTAAACTGGTCTACTTTCGAAGAAAATTGGCAAGTCTAACCACCCAGAAACGGGTGTCATGGGCGTCAGCGATTGACCACGATCGCAATCAAAAGCAGTCGATTCTCAAGTTTTTCTCCCTCTTTACGCAGGTGAAAGGCATTTCTCAAACGGTTAGACGCAGGGCTTTTTTAGACCCTCTTCTCAGTCTCTTTCCGCAAGGGACCTGGCTCTATCTCTTTGTGCGGGCTTTTTTGCGGTCGGGAGATTATTTGAGTTTGGCTCTTCGTCTGAGTCTGTTAAGTCTTTTTAGTCTCAGTCTTATTGGACAAGATTTGGTGGCGACAGTGCTGGCCTTGCTCTTTAACTACCTGCTTCTTTTCCAGCTCGTGGCCCTTTACAACCACTATGACTATCAGTACATGGCCGGGCTTTTGCCAATTGCAGCAGCTGAGAAAAAAAGGGCTTTGAGAACCCTCTTAAACCGCTTCTTTAGCCTCTTACTTTCCGTTCAAGTTATTGTGGCAGCGGTCTTCTTTCAAGATAAAATCTACCTCCTCATCTTGCTAGGGGTGCAAATTGTGTTAAACTTGGTTTATCTTCCTTACAAAATAGAGAAATTGATTGACTAAGGCACTTAAAACTAGTAAAATAGTAGAGAATTTCTAAGGAGAGCAACATGCAATACACAGATGATGGATTAAGTTTGGCCCCGATTCCAGGATTTAGCGGCCAAGCTTATAAAGGTACTTATCCAGATGGTACAGAGGCCTTTATCAAGATGAATACGACCCCTATTTTAGCGGCTTTGGCTAAGGAACAGATTGCTCCCAAGCTCCTATGGAGCAAGCGGACTCTGACTGGGTCAATTATGAGTGCCCAAGAGTGGTTAGACGGGCGTACTCTTGATAAGCAGGACATGGGCAGCAAGCAGATTATCAGTATTTTGACGCGGCTGCACCGGTCTAAACTCTTGGTTAACCAGCTGACCAAGCTAGGCCATACCCATGAGACCCCGGCAGACCTTGTTCGTCATTGGCAGTCGGAATCGGTTCTACAGGTGAGGGAAAATACCTACCTGCAATCGATCGCCAAAGAGCTTTTGCAAGATCAACCACGATTTAATGAAGACCATGCCACGATTGTACATGGGGATATCCACCATACCAATTGGATTGAGACCAAGTCAGGCATGGTTTACCTGACAGATTGGGACACGGTTCGGTTGACGGATCGGATGTTTGATGTGGCGCACATCCTCAGTCATTACATTCCTCGACCTGATTGGAAGGAATGGTTGACTGCCTATGGCTACAAATACAATGCATTGGTCCTAAGCAAGGTGGAATGGTACGGGCAACTGTCCTATCTCTACCAAATCAACAAGTGCTTTGAGACCCATAATATTGAGAATGTAAACAAAGAAGTCTATGCGCTTCGTCGATTCCGTGAATTAAGAGGGCAGTATGAGAGTTAGAAAACGAAAGGGAGCAGAAGCCCTATTGGCGGAGAATCCTCAATATGTGATTTTGGATCCTGAAGCGTACAAGGGCAAGTGGCATCAGGTCTTTGGTAACGATAATCCGATTCACATCGAAGTGGGCTCTGGTAAGGGGCGCTTCATCACAAGGATGGCAGCGGCTAACCCAGACATCAACTACATCGGGATTGATATCCAACTTTCTGTTCTGAGCTACGCGCTGGACCGAGTTTTGGAACAAGGTTTGCCAAATGTCAAATTGCTTCGAGTAGATGGTTCTAGCTTGACCAACTATTTTGCGGATGCAGAAATCGATCGCCTTTATCTGAACTTTTCAGATCCTTGGCCCAAGAAAAAACATGCAAAGAGACGCCTGACCTACAAGTCTTTTTTGGAGACCTATCAGCAGATTTTGCCTGCTCAAGGAGAAATCCATTTTAAAACGGACAATAGAGGCCTCTTTGAGTACAGTCTAGTCAGCTTTTCCCAGTATGGAATGACCTTGCTAGGCGTCTGGTTGGACTTGCATGCGGCAGATTTCGAGGGAAATATTATGACCGAGTATGAGGAAAAATTCTCTCAAAAAGGGCAACCTATCTATAGGGTTGAGGCAAGATTTATCTAGTCTGCTAGGGTTAAAAATATAGAGATAGTTAAGTGATCCCCCGAACCATTCTAAGGTTTGGGTGTTTTCTCGTGGTGGGGAAGCTTAGCTTTCCTAATACAACTATCATTAGGGAAAAGATAAAAAAAGCATAAAACCCATCTTTACAAAGGCTTTATGCTTTTTAGTTATAAGGTTATTCCGTGTCCTCTGTCAGTGATGGCAGAGGACGATTTGTAGGGTCTTGCTCTAGGTGTTTGCCGAGTTCGATGATATAGCGACGGAGGTCATCAGCTATCTGCGGGTGCTTTAGGCCGTACTCGATAGAGGTCTTCATATAGCCATATTTGTCCCCGACATCATAGCGATTGCCTTCAAACTTGCGGGCGAAAACACGCTGCGTTTTATTGAGGGTATCGATAGCATCGGTCAATTGAATCTCGTTTCCAGCACCAGGTTCTTGATGTTCAAGGATACCAAAGATTTCAGGGGTCAAAAGGTAGCGGCCGATGATAGCCAGATCAGAAGGGGCATCTTCTGGCTTTGGTTTTTCCACAAAGGTTTCCACAGAGTAAAGCCCGTCTTTCCCTTCTCCGATTGGAGCGATAACCCCATAGGCAGAAACTTCTTCGTGTGGAACTTCCATGACAGCGATGGTGGAAGCATGAGTCCGGTCAAAGTCCTCTATCAGTTGCTTAGTCAGGAGGTCTCCTTCGCCATTGATGTTCATCAAATCATCACCCAGCATGACGACAAAGGGTTCGTTCCCAACAAAGGCCTTGGCCTGAAGGACAGCATCTCCAAGACCGCGAGGGTGGCTCTGACGGATAAAATGGAGGTTGATCGAGGTGGTCTCATCTACTAATTGCAGTAATTCTGTTTTTCCTTTTTCTTTTAAGTTGTATTCCAACTCAAAGTTTGAGTCGAAGTGGTCTTCGATCGAACGTTTTGATTTACCGGTTACGATGAGAATGTCTTCGATACCTGATTTTAGAGCTTCTTCTACGATAAATTGGATAGTCGGTTTGTCAACGATCGGCAACATTTCCTTGGCTAGAGCCTTGGTGGCCGGCAGGAAGCGGGTTCCAAGACCAGCTGCTGGAATAACAGCTTTTCTAACTTTTTTTTCCATAATGAGATCCTTTCTTATTCTGTTAGAAAATAGTTTACCATTCATTTTCATGGCGTAATTGACCATTCATGGTCGAAAGAATGGCCTCTTTAATGTCTTTTCCTTCGTAGATGACACTGTAAATAGCCTGGGTAATAGGCATATAGACATCTAACTCCTGGGCCAACTCGTAGGCCACCTTAGTTGTTGAAATACCTTCGATGACCATGCCCATGTTGGCTTCAATATCCTCTAATTTTTCACCGCGACCGAGCGCATCGCCGGCTCGCCAGTTACGGGAGTGAATCGAAGTCCCAGTAACGACCAAGTCACCAACTCCAGATAGGCCGCTGTAGGTCAGGGGATTGGCCCCCATTTTTACACCGAGGCGGGTAATTTCAGCGAGACCCCGCGCGATAATGGCAGCTTTGGCATTATCACCGTAACCGAGTCCATGAAGGGCCCCTGCTCCGACGGCGATAATATTTTTAAGAGCACCAGCTGTTTCAACCCCGATGACGTCTGTATTGGTATAGAGACGGAAGTAGTGGTTGCTAAAGAGGCCTTGGACATACTTGGCAGTCTCTTCGTCCTTGGAGGCAGCTGTAATCAGGGTGAGGTCTCGGACAATGGTCTCTTCAGCGTGACTGGGACCAGATACGACGACAATCTCACTGCGGAGCTGGGTTGGAATCTCTTCTTCCAAAATAGTGGATAGGCGCTCGTGCGTCCCTGGTTCTAGGCCTTTTGAAGCGTGCATGACGACAACCTTGTGAGTCAAGGTGTCCGCTACCTGCTTAGCGACCAGGCGAGTCACCTTAGTCGGAACGACAAAAAGGACGGCATCGACCCCCTCCAGGGCATCTTTTAGGTCTGCATAGGCCTTGATTTTGTGGTCAAGGACAATATCTTTAAAATACCGTTTATTGGTATGTTGGGTATTGATTTCTTCGATTTGCTCTGGGATATTTCCCCAAAGCCGGACCTCGTGACCGTTATCATTGAGAACCTGCGACAGGGCAGTTCCCCACGATCCCGGTCCCAGAACAGCAATGGTTTGTTTTGTCATGTTAACTCCTTAGCGGCTAGTTATTCCACTCCATTATACCATAAGGTCTCTTTTTTTCCTATTCAGACCAAGTGCGAAATTCTTACTTCCAAAACCTTCTTTTCTTGACAAAAGTTCTCATAAGAACTAAAATAGTTCCCATGGAAACCATAAGGAGGAAAAGCGATGCCTAATCCTTTATCAGGTATTCGAGCAGTTCTAACGCAGATGGAATACATTGCCGAGGAACTGGCCCAAAAATACGACGTCAAACACTTATCAGGTCCTCAAGGGCATGTTCTATTGTTCTTGAGCAAGCATGCCGGTGAAGAAATGTTTGTCAAGGATATCGAAAAAGAGCTAAAGATTTCAAAATCGGTGGCCAGTAATCTAGTGAAACGGATGGTTAAGAATGCATTTATTGAGGTTATCCCTTCTGAGGTTGATAGGCGCTGCAAGCAGGTCGTCCTTACCAGTAAGGGCTTGGAAAAGATTCAACCGCTTAAGGCCTTCCACGAAGAGATGAGTCAACAAATTTTTCAAGGAATCTCTTGGGAAGAACTAAAGCTAGTCCATCGAGTAATCCAGCAATTACAGGAAAATATTTTAAATTATATGGGGGGAAAAGATGTTTAAGCAAGCGATTATGCGCTACAAGTGGTATGCTCTAGGATCGGTTTTGATGGTGTCCACAGTTGTGATTAGTAGCTTACTGCAACCGAGTTATTTAGAGGATGTTTTACAGGCTGTTATGATGAATGATAAGGAAAGGATTTCTGAGGTGGGGATTTGGTTGCTGGTAATTGCCGGGATTGGCTTGCTTGCAGGTGCCACCAATACAGTACTAGCTTCTAAAATTGCCCAAGGAGTATCCGCAGATATTCGAGAACACACCTTTCGTAAGATTCAGAGTTTTTCTTACGCCAATATTGAGCAATTCAGCGCAGGAAACCTAGTAGTTCGGATGACCAATGACATCACCCAGATTCAAAACTTAGTCATGATGAGTTTTACTATTTTGATGCGGGTTCCCTTGCTCTTCATCGGTGCTTTCTTCATGGCCATTAAGACCTTGCCTGCGCTATGGTGGGTGATTATTGTCATGGTGGTTGTTATTGCAGGTATTATGGCTATGGTCATGGGGAAGGTTGGACCACGTTTTGGGAAATTCCAGTTGCTTATGGATAAGATCAACAGCATTGCCAAGGAGAATTTACAGGGTGTGCGCGTGGTCAAATCCTTTGTCCAAGAGAGAAATCAATACGCTAAATTTAAGAGTGTTTCGAACGAATTTTTAGAGCTCAACCTGTTCATTGGTTCGGTGTTTTCTATTATGCAACCTCTCTTGATGTTGGTTTCTTTCCTGGCAATCTTTGGTTCTATCTATCTGGTATCAACCATGGTGAAGACCGACCCTGAGGCTATCGGCAGTATCGCGTCCTTCATGAGCTACCTCATGCAGATCATGTTTTCCATTGTCATGGTCAGTTTCATGGGAATGCAGGCGAGCAGAGCGGCAGTCTCCTTGAAGCGGATCAATGAAATTTTAGAGACAGAACCAGCAATGACTTTTAAGGATGGAGCTGATGAAGACTTGACGGCTAGTATCGTCTTTGATAAGGTCAGCTTTACTTATCCCAACGATACAGAACCCATGCTCAAGGACATATCCTTTGAAATCGCTCCTGGTCAGATGGTCGGTGTGGTTGGGGCAACAGGGTCTGGCAAATCAACACTAGCCCAGCTGATTCCACGCCTCTTTGATCCACAGGCAGGGACGATCTTTATCGGTGGTCGCGACCTGAAGCAAATCAATCAGACTACCCTGCGTCGTACGGTCTCTATCGTTCTTCAGAAAGCTATTCTCTTTTCTGGGACTATAGCTGACAACTTGCGCCAAGGGAAAACAGATGCTAGCCTTGATGTTTTGGAGCGGGCGGCAGGTATTGCCCAAGCCAAAGAATTTATTGACCGCTTGGAAAATACATACGAGAGTGAAGTTGAAGAGCGCGGGACCAACTTCTCTGGAGGCCAGAAGCAACGCCTGTCCATCGCGCGTGGCGTCATCGGCAAGCCTAAGATTTTGATTCTGGATGATTCTACCTCGGCCCTGGATGCGAGGTCTGAGAAATTGGTCCAGGAAGCTCTCAACCATGACTTGAAAGGGACGACGACAGTTATTATTGCCCAGAAGATTTCCTCGGTGGTCAAGGCAGATAAGATTTTGGTCCTTGACCAGGGGCGTTTGATTGGTGAAGGTACGCATGCTGAGCTTTTGGCGACCAATGCGGTTTACCGTGAGATTTATGAAACCCAGAAAGGACAGGAGGACTGAGATGAAGACACTACGTTTCTTTTGGTTTTATTTCAAACGTTATAAGCTATCGTTTGCGGTGATTCTTGTAGCGGTTATTGTAGCCACTTACTTGCAGGTCAAAACACCTGTCCTGATTGGTCAGTCCTTGACGGAAATGGGGAAGATTGGTCTCCAATTCATGGAGGCTTCTCAGAAGGGAGAGGTCAACTTCAAGCCTGATTTAGCTGCCTTCAACGGCGTGATGCTAAATTTGTTTTTGGCCTATCTCTTTACTGTACTAGCTAATCTTATTTACAATTTACTGTTCACACGGATTGTGGCTCATTCGACCAACCGTATGCGTAAGGGCCTTTTTGGTAAACTAGAACGTCTGACTGTCAATTTTTTTGACCGTCACAAGGACGGGGATATTCTATCGCGTTTTACCAGTGATCTTGACAATATCCAGAATACCTTCAACCAATCCTTGACCCAAGTCGTGTCAAATATCGCGCTTTATATCGGAATGATCTGGATGATGTTCCGCCAGGACATACGTCTGGCTTGGTTGACCATTGCATCGACTCCAATCGCGCTTATTTTCTTGGTTGTTATTATTCGATTGGCCCGAAAATACAGCAACCGTCAACAAGCGGCAGTCGGGAAACTCAACGCCTATATGGATGAGAAGATTTCGGGTCAAAAGGCCATTATTGTCCAAGGGATCCAGGACGAGACGATTGATGGTTTCTTGGAGCTTAATGAAGAAGTGCGCACAGCCACCTTCAAGGGACGTCTCTTTGGGGGATTGCTCTTTCCTGTCATGAATGGAATGAGTTTGGTGAATACAGCTATTGTTATCTTTGCTGGCTCATCTATTCTCCTGAATGATCCGACTATGTCTACGGCTATGGCCCTAGGTCTTGTAGTAACTTTTGTCCAGTACTCACAGCAGTATTACCAACCCATGATGAATATCGCCTCAAACTGGGCAGAGTTGCAGTTGGCCTTCACAGGGGCTGCTCGCATCCAGGAGATGTTTGACCAGCCTGAAGAGGTTCGGCCTCAAAATGCGCCTCTCTTCACGGAACTTAAAGAAGGTGTCGAAATCGAGAACATCAGTTTTGGTTATCTGCTAGACAAACCTGTTCTGAAAAAAGTCTCCATCTCTGCGCCCAAGGGCAAGATGGTGGCTGTTGTGGGGCCAACGGGATCTGGTAAGACCACCATCATGAACCTGATTAACCGCTTCTACGATGTGGACGCTGGTCGGATTACCTTTGATGGTGTCGATATTCGGGACTATGACCTCGATAGCCTGCGCAGCAAGGTTGGTATCGTACTGCAGGAGTCGGTCCTCTTTAGTGGGACCATCGCAGAGAATATCGCCTTCGGTGCGGAAGGGGTGACCCAGGACATGATTGAGACGGCGGCCCGTGCCACCCATATCCATGACTTTATCATGAGTTTGCCAGATGGGTATCAAACTCAGGTGTCTGATGACAACAACATCTTCTCGACAGGTCAAAAACAGTTGATTTCGATTGCTCGGACTCTTCTAACAGACCCAGAAGTCCTGATTTTGGATGAGGCAACGTCCAACGTTGACACGGTGACAGAAGCCAAAATCCAACGGGCCATGGAAGCCGTGGTGGCTGGTCGGACCAGCTTTGTCATTGCCCATCGCCTCAAAACCATCCTCAAGGCAGATGAAATCATCGTCCTAAAAGATGGTGAGGTTCTGGAGCGAGGGAACCACCGTGAACTGATTAAGCAGGACGGCTTCTACGCCGAACTCTACCACAACCAGTTTGTGTTTGAATAAAAAGGAGGCTGGGACAAAAGTCCTGGCCTCTCAATCGTTTTTGGATTGTCGAGTAAGGCGCAGTGGTTGAGTGCTTCAAGGCGTATAAGCCTTGAAGGTGGGAAATTGTGAGTTTCAAAGCAACTCTACTCTCTAATTCGCTGATGTTATCAGCTTTTACAGCCCTAACGAATGAGTGAAGCCTTGCTTCCTCATTTCCAACCATCAACAGTCACTCCCCTGACTGTTAAAGCTGTGCGGAGGTGGGTTCCAAAGGTCCGGGGGAACTTTGGAAGTTTGAAATAGAACTGACGCAGTCAGTGTCAAAAACAGTCCGGGGGACCTTTGGAAGTTGGAAATAGAACTGACAGAGTCAGTGTCAAAACGGTCTGGGGAGAGACCGTTTCAGCCCGAACTTAGAAATGAAAGAGTGAGACAAAATCAAACCCTTCGGGTTACTGATTTTTGTCCCACTCTCTTTCTTGTTTTTGCATTTCTTTTGCGAATAACCTATAATAGAAGGACAGAAAAAGGAAAATGAGGAACGATATGAAAACCCGTGGATTTGAATTGATTAGCCAGTATGCTGATAAAAAAGAGCTATTGCCCCAGCGTGAGACAGCCCATGCGGCGGGCTATGACCTGAGTGCGGCAGAGCGGACGGTCTTGGCTCCAGGTGAGATTGTTCTGGTGCCGACAGGGATCAAGTCCTACATGCAGGACAATGAGGTCCTCTACCTTTACGATCGCTCGTCCAACCCTCGCAAGCGTGGTCTAGTCCTTATCAACTCGGTTGGCGTCATTGATGGCGATTATTACAATAACGACAATAATGAAGGCCACATCTTTGCCCAGATGAAAAATATCACGGACCAGGAAGTGGTAATTGAAGCGGGTGAGCGCGTGGTGCAAGGAGTTTTCATGCCCTTCCTCTTGGCGGATGGCGATGATGCCACGGGTGAGCGCACTGGTGGCTTTGGCTCGACAGGGGATTAAGCATGGCAGCAAAAAAGAAATCCACTTTTGTCTGCCAGTCCTGTGACTACCATTCGCCCAAGTACTTGGGGCGCTGTCCTAACTGTGGTGCCTGGTCTTCTTTTGTCGAGGAAGTCGAAGTGGCAGAAGTCAAAAATGCCCGCATTGGGATTTCAGGTGAGCAGAGTAAGCCTGTCAAATTAAATGAGGTAGCCACCAGTTCTGTTGCCAGAACTCAGACTAAGATGAACGAATTCAACCGTGTCTTGGGTGGTGGCGTAGTGCCGGGCAGTCTTGTGTTGATTGGAGGGGATCCGGGGATTGGCAAATCGACCCTCCTCCTTCAAGTATCCACCCAGTTGGCCAGTCTTGGGACAGTTCTCTATGTCAGCGGGGAGGAATCCGCAGAGCAGATTAAGTTACGGGCGGAGCGTTTGGGCGATATCAACAATGAATTTTACCTCTTTGCGGAAACCAATATGCAGCGCATTCGTGCGGAAATTGAAAAACTACAGCCGGATTTCCTGATTGTGGACTCGATCCAGACCATCATGTCTCCTGAGATCACTAGTGTGCAGGGATCGGTCAGCCAGGTCAGAGAAGTGACTGGTGAACTCATGCAACTGGCCAAGACCAACAATATCGCCACCTTTATCGTAGGGCATGTGACCAAGGAAGGGACTCTGGCAGGTCCTCGGATGCTGGAGCATATGGTAGATACGGTTCTCTATTTTGAAGGGGAGCGTCAGCATACCTTCCGCATCTTGCGGGCGGTCAAAAACCGCTTTGGCTCGACCAATGAGATTGGGATTTTTGAGATGCAGTCCCAAGGGCTGGTTGAAGTTCTTAATCCCAGCCAGGTCTTTTTAGAGGAGCGTCTGGACGGCGCGACTGGCTCTGCTATTGTTGTGACCATGGAGGGGACTAGGCCCATTTTGGCTGAGGTCCAGGCCCTGGTCACGCCGACTGTTTTTGGCAATGCTAAGCGAACGACGACGGGTCTTGATTTTAACCGGGCCAGCCTCATCATGGCGGTGCTGGAAAAACGTGCTGGCCTGCTCTTGCAAAATCAGGATGCCTATGTCAAGTCTGCTGGCGGTGTTAAACTCGATGAGCCAGCAGTTGACTTAGCTGTGGCTGTCGCTATTGCTTCCAGTTACAAGGACAAGCCGACCAATCCCCAAGACTGTTTTATCGGAGAAATCGGCCTAACGGGCGAAATCCGTCGGGTCAACCGCATCGAACAACGCATCAACGAAGCAGCTAAACTGGGCTTTACAAAGATTTACGCCCCCAAAAATTCCTTAACAGGCCTAAAAGTACCAAAAGGAATCGAAGTCGTTGGCGTTATGACCCTGGGCCAAGTCTTGAAAAAAGTATTTGGATGAATAAAAAGGTCCTGTGGGCCTTTTTATTAGCAGGTCTTCCATGTATAGATACAAAAAAACTCTTTCCGACGGGAAGAGTTTTTGGTAGTTCGTTAGTCCACATAAAGGTCTGATTTCTGGTTGAGCCATGAGTAGAGAAGGCCGATGAGGAGGCCACCGCCTACGTAATTTCCAAGTCCAGAGAAGAAGAAGTTGGAAAGGACGCTGAGGAAGGTCATATTTTCTACTGGTCCACCATTGACGAAGAAGGCCAGCGGGAAGGAAACGAAGTTGGCAATAACGTGCTCAAATCCCAAGAAGGCGAAGATATAGATGATGAAAATCATAGACCAGACCTTGGCTGAATCGTCTTTCATCCGCAGGGTGACAAAGACGGCAGTGTTGACCACGATATTGGCAAAAATCCCTTCGATAAATTGGGTTATTGGTGTTTTGGCCAATTTAGCAGATACAGCCTCAAACAGATAGTGGTCTGCAGGAAGGTGGCTGTAGGCAGTCGTTCTGGAAATCAAAAAGGAACAGATGAGAGCCCCGACAAAGTTGAAGAAAACACAGGTCGCAAGAATTTTACCTGCTGTTAAAAACCGCAGTTTTTTATTGTAGACGGCACTGGTCATGTACATCATATTTGAAGTACCAAGCTCAGCATTCATGTAGACGATCATGACCAAGGACCAGCTGAACATAAAGGCGTAGACGAATTTACCGGAGTGGGGAACGATGTCATTGGCATAGCCCGCAATATAAAAAGCAATTCCTGTTCCCAGCGTTAAAAAGAGGGTTGCTAGCATGGCGCGTACGGCATATTTGGTAAAGCTGGTACGAGAGAGGGCATCCTTTTTCTCGATAGACTTGGCCAGAGCGCTAATCAGTTCAGAGTTGGTTGCTGAATGGGAATGACTATTTGGTGTTGGTACAGGCATAATACTCTCCTTTGTTTTAATCCATAGACGATTATACCACGTTTTGAAAAAAATTCTAGTTCAGGCTTGAATTTTTCTTGTATTTTAAAAGATTTTCCTTAAGTTTGATAAGTTTTTCTGAAACAAATAGACTGTTTTCACTATCTGCGGTAATATTTCAAGCATGAGGTCTTCAATGTGCTTAGAAATCCTCAGGAAATGGCAAACAGGCTTCCTATCTGCCGAGAAAAATGGTATCATAAGAACATGGATAATGTTGCTATTGCGTTTATGCTGACCCTGATTGCGGGACTCAGCACAGGAATTGGAAGTTTGATTGCCTTTGTCGCCAAGTCGACCAATACCAAATTTTTATCGATTAGCTTGGGATTTTCAGCTGGTGTGATGATTTACGTCTCCTTTGTGGAACTCTTTCAGGAAAGCCTTCATCTCTTGACGAGGAAAATGGGGGAGTCTCTGGGCCATTGGCTGACAGCCCTGGCCTTCTTTGGGGGAATCGGTTTGATTGCCTTGATTGACCGCGCTATCCCGACTTCAAAAAATCCCCACGAAGTGCGTTTGGTAGAAGCAGATTCTCGAGACAAGAAGGCAAAAGGAGAGCTGATGCGGATGGGTCTGATTACGGCCTTGGCCTTGGCGCTTCACAATTTCCCAGAGGGCTTGGCGACCTTTGTCTCTGCTCTTCAATCGCCGCGGGTCGCCATTCCTATTGTCTTTGCCATTGCCATCCATAATATCCCAGAAGGAATCGCAGTTGCTGTGCCTATCTATCAGGCGACCGGTTCTCGTAAAAAGGCTTTTGCCTATTCCTTTTTCTCTGGTTTGGCTGAGCCAATCGGTGCCCTGGTCGGCTGGTTTTTGCTCATGCCCTTTATGAATGATGTGGTCTACGGCTTAATTTTTGCGGCGGTAGCCGGAATCATGGTATTCATCTCGCTGGATGAATTGCTCCCAGCTGCGGAAAAATACGGCGAACACCATCTAGCCATCTACGGCCTGATCGCAGGCATGGCGGTTATGGCGATTAGTTTGATGTTGTTTGTTTAGTATAATAGAGATAGGCTTCTCAGTCGCTTTTCTAAACCAAACAAAACCCCAGTCAAATCGGCTGGGGTTTTGTTATAGGGAGAATATGAAAAATTTTAGGATAAATAAAGTATAGCAGGGCTTGCTTAAAGAATTCTTAAAACATTTAAGAATTCTTTAAAGGCTGACAGTTGCTCTTGTTTCGGCCAAGATGGTGTCGATTTCAGCCAGGCTTTCAGCACGGGCAATTTTGCCACGGAGCTTGGCTGCCCCTGAAGTGCCACGAAGGTAGTGAGGTGCTAGGCCACGGAATTCACGGACAGCCACATATTCGCCTTTGAGAGCAATGAGGCGGGTCAAGTGTTCGTAGGCGATTTTCATCTTGTCTTCAAAGCAAAGATCGGGCAGAACCTCACCAGTTTCTAGGTAGTGATTAATCTGGGTAAAGATGTAGGGATTGGCCATGGCGGTGCGTCCAATCATGACCCCATCTGTTCCGAGTTCTTCGATCATGAACTTAGCGTCGTGAACCGTCTTGATGTCGCCGTTGCCAATGAAGGGAATCTTGGTGATGGCTTTTGCAACGCGAGCCAAGGTTTCATGGTCACAATGGCCTGTGTACATTTGTTCTCGTGTTCTACCGTGCATGGCTAGGGCAGAGACGCCAGCACTCTCTGCGGCGAGGGCATTTTCGACAGCCAGTGAGCTATCTGCCCAACCTGTCCGCATTTTAACTGTGAGGGGAATACTGAGGTGAGAAGTGACGGTCTTAACGATGTGGTAGATCTTATCGGGATCTTTGAGCCATTTGGCACCAGCTTCGTTTTTGACCACCTTGTTAACAGGGCAACCCATGTTGATATCGAGGATATTAGCCTTAGTATTTTCCTGGATAAAGACGGCTGCGCGTGCCAAGGAGTCTGCGTCGCTGCCGAAGAGCTGGATCGACATGGGTGCTTCATTTTCATCAATGTGAAGCATGTGGAGGGTCTTTTCGTTGTTGTATTGGATCCCCTTGTCGGAAACCATTTCCATCACGACCAATCCAGCGCCCAGCTCTTTAGCGATGGTTCGAAAGGCGGAATTGGTGACTCCTGCCATAGGTGCAAGGACGGTGCGGTTAGGAATTTCCACATCGCCAATCATAAAAGGGGTATTAAGGTTTTTCATGGATAATCTCCTCTAAATCGTCAGCATCAAAATGATAGGGGGTCTGGCAAAACTGGCAGATGATCTCAGCGCCCTGATCTTCAGTTTTCATGGCAATCAGCTCATCTTTTGGAAGGCTGGCTAGGGCAGTGCCAAAGCGGTCTTTGCTGCAGTCGCAATGAAAGGACAGAGGACTCTCTTCCAAGATCTTGTACGGTTCTTGGCCGTAAATGGCCTGTAAAAGAGCTTCCAGCGGTTGGTCTGCTTGAAGAAGATCGGAGATGGCAGGCATGGCTTGGAGCCGATTGACAAAGCGCTCAATGTCAGCCTCCGTTGCTCCAGGTAAGGCTTGAACGAGGAAACCGCCTGCTACCTTCACCTGATCCTGGTCGTCCAAGAGGACGTTGAGGCCGACTGCAGAGGGGGTCTGCTGGCTGTCTGTCAAAAAATAGGCCAGATCTTCACCGATCTCTCCTGTGATGATTGGGGTCATGGAGGTATAGGGCTGGCCAGTGCCATAGTCAACGATGACGAGAAATTCCCCTTGCCCGACAAAGGGACCGACAACCACTTCTCCAGTAGCTGTTTTTTTGATGTCAACCCCGCGATTCTGCACATAGCCTTTGACTTGTCCGGCCGTATTGGCAACAGAGATGATGGCACCTAACGAACTGTCTCCCAACACCTTGACGGTGACCTTGGTCTGGCCTTTTTCATTGGCGGCCAGGATTTGGCTGGCAATGAGGGTCCGCCCCAGGGCGACCGTTGATGAACTGAGGGTCTGGTGGAAGTCCTGAGCAGCCCTGACAGTTTCTGTGCTATCTAGGATAAAAGCCCGAAAAGCACCATTTTCTGAAATTGTTTTAATGATTTTGTCCATACCGATTATTGTAACATAAAGCGAGCAGAAGATGAAGGAGAAAGGATTGTCAGGCTTTAAAATATTGAAGTCCTAGATATTAAAATAAGAAAGTTTGGGAGAGAGGGTCAAGGGCCTGAGAGTAGCAGGTGATCAAGAAGTGACCTATGCCGACTGGATTTTTTATCCCTAGAAAATCACTGAACGATAAAACACCCCTACAAGTTTTTCTAAGTCTAATGACTTGTCCAACTTAATTTGACAAATGGAGGAATATAAATATAGGATTCGGCTGATAGAATGCCTGAATGAGAAGGGGGTGACAAATCCTAATTTTTTAGTGATAAGCAAGATTCTTGTCCTAACAGACCTATGACGATATTCAAATATAACGGCTTAGCTAAAAAGACGCATAAAACCAGCCGATGATGGCAGAGTTTTATGCGTCTTTGATCTTCAAAAAAGCTATTCGTTACCTAAAGTTAGATGCGGTTGGTAATGGCGCTCTTGCTTGGGTCAGAGTGGGCCAGGCGGCTAGCAGCGGCAGCCGCAATGGCACCAGCGATATCGTCCAAGAAGGTATGGCATTGGCCATCTTTTTTGGTGTCGAGCTGTTTGATAATGCCTGGCTTGACCTTGTCGATGTAGCCGTAGTTGGTGAAGCCGATAGAGCCGTAGACATTGACGATGGACAAGGCCATAATCTCGTCAATTCCGTAGAGGCCCTCGTCTGACATGAGGATGTCATTGAGGGGTTGAGAGAGTTTGCCGGCTTCAGCGAGCTTGTCGATTTCAATACCGGTGATGATGGTGTTTTGGACCTCGCGTTTTTCCAGCACTGCCTTGACGTGGGGCAGGCAGTCCTCGATTTTTAGGTCAGGAATATATTTGTTTTGCAGGTAGAGGACCAGCTCGGCTAGGTCATTGAGGCAGATGCCGCGTTCTTCAAGAAGGGCGAGGGCACGGTTTTTTAATTCTTCGGTGGATTTCATGAGTATCTCCTTTGTAAAATAGTGATTAATGTAGACTGGTTGAATGTTTGGGCTGGACCTTTTCATCAGGGTTGATATAGGCAATGGCATTGTTAATGGCAGTCGGGGCTTCGCCAAAACCTGTCGCAATCAAATCAATCTTCCCTTCGTAGTAGCAACAGTCTCCTGCAGCGTAGATTCCTGGGATGGAAGTCGCCTGCCTACTGTCAACGACAATCTTGTGGCGGTTGAGCTCTAGTCCCCACTTCTTGAGGTTGCCGACAGAAGACTTAAAGCCGTAATTGACAAAGAGATGGTCCAATGGGATGGTCTTTGTTTCGTCAGCCTTGACTTTGGTGATTTCAAGGCCTGATAAGTGGCCATCTTGGGCGACGAGACCACTTGGGACATAGGGGGTTTGGATCTCGACCTGAGAGGCTTTTAGGGCTTCAACGCTGTGCTCTAGAGCTCGGAAATTGTCCCTGCGGTGGACGATGGTGACACTCTTGGCGATTTTTTCAAAGGCCAGGGACCAATCAACTGCAGAATCACCACCTCCGAGAACAACGATATCCTTGTCTTGGTACTGGTTGATTTGTGAAACGTGGTAATGGATGTTGTCAAAGGCATCCGCTCCTTCAATTTCTAACGGCCGTGGTTTAAAGGCTCCGCCTCCCATAGCGATCAGGACCGTCTTGGTCAAGTGTTGGCCCTTGTTGGTGGTCAGGGTGAAGTGATCGTCTGTTTTTTCAATTTCCAGAACGGTCTCGTTGAGGCAGATGGTGGTGTCGAAGGTATCCAACTGCTCAAGGAGACGCAGGGTCAATCCTTCGCCGGTCACTTGCGCAAATCCTGCCACGTCTAGGATGGTTTTTTCAGGATAGAGAATGGCGGGCTGTCCACCGAGTTGAGGCAAGGAGTCAATGATTTTGACCTTAGCCTGTCGCAAATGAGCATAGAAGGCGGCGAAAAGGCCGACAGGCCCCCCGCCAATAATAGTAATATCAAACAGGTCTGACATAGCAGGTCCTCTTTCTTTAGAAGTTCTCTCCTATTCTACCATAAATGGTGGGGAGAAGACCTTAAAAGGGTTCCGGAGAGACGAAAAATTCACCTTATAGTATAATAGAATCAGTTTTCAAGAAAGGAGATCGCCAGATACTTGTTCTGGCGAGAGAGTTTCCATGACAGAAAAGAAGAAATTTGACCATGTTTTAAAGAAATATTTTATGGAAGAAGAAGTTGAAAATCAGGAAGCAACTGAAAATGACTTGGCGCAAGATGATAGCCCTAAGCAGGAGGAGTCTTCCCGCCTCAGCAGGGCAGGAAAAAAGGCCCAATCCACCAAGAAAAAAGGGCAATCTCCCTTCAAGAGGTTTTGGCGTCGCTACCATTTAACTAAGATTTTGCTGATTTTGATGGCAACTGTTGGGGTGACGCTGGGAGGTTGGCTTTTCTTCCTCGCTAAGACGGCCAATGTCGAAGACCTCCAGGCAGCCCTTCAAGCGACAACCATTATTTATGACAAGGATTCCGTGGAAGCGGGCAGTCTGTCTGGCCAGAAAGGGACCTATGTCGAATTGGACGCTATTTCGGATTATATGGAGCAGGCAGTGATCGCCACAGAGGACAGGACCTTCTACCAGAATTCGGGCATCAACTTCTCCCGTTTTGCACTAGCCATTTTAACCTTCGGCAAGTCTGGGGGTGGCTCGACCATCACCCAGCAGCTGGCTAAGAACGCCTACTTGACTCAGGAACAGACCGTGACCCGTAAGGCCAAGGAATTCTTTCTAGCCTTGGAATTGACTAAGAAGTACAGCAAAGACGAAATTCTAGCCATGTACCTCAACAACGCCTACTTTGGAAGCGGGGTCTGGGGCGTAGAAGACGCCAGTCTCAAATACTTTGGAGTGTCAGCCAGCCAGTTAAGCCTGTCCCAAGCGGCGACCTTGGCCGGTATGCTCAAGGGGCCTGAGATTTATAACCCTTATTATTCTCTCCAGAATGCCATCAACCGCCGGGACACGGTCATCCAGGTCATGGTTGATGCAGGCTACATTGACCAAGCGACCGCTGATGAGTCCGCTGCGGTCGATATGTCTAGCCAGTTGCAGGATGACTATACCGGCCGTAGCAGCAAGTACGTTTACCCGTCCTACTTTGATGCGGTTATCAATGAAGCAATTTCCCGCTACGGGCTCAAAGAGAGTGACATCGTGAACAGCGGCTATCGGATTTACACTGCCCTTGACCAAAATTACCAGGCCAATATGCAGGCTGTTTATAACGAAGATAGTCTCTTTCCGGTTGCCTATAGCGATGGGGAAATGGCCCAGTCCGCTTCGGTGGCGCTAGATCCCAAGACAGGTGCGGTGAGGGCATTAGTTGGTCGAGTCAATTCCAGTGAAAACTTTGTTTACCGAAGCTTCAACTACGCCACCCAGTCTGAACGCAGTCCAGGTTCTACGATCAAGCCTCTAGTGGTCTACACACCAGCTATCGCTGCAGGTTGGTCGCCGGAAAAAGAGTTGGACAATACCACCACCACCTATGGGGATTATACTTTGGACAACTATGCTGGTTCAAGGACGGAGACAGGAACAGCGCCCATGTACCAAGCCCTGGCCCAGTCGCTAAACCTCCCTGCTGTAGCGACCCTCAACCAATTGGGGATCGATAAGGCTTTCACCTACGGGAAAAAATTTGGGCTTAAGATGGACAAGGTACCTCAAGCCTTGGGGGTTGCTTTAGGCGGTGGCGTTGTCACCAATCCACTTGAGATGGCCCAGGCCTATTCCGCCTTTGCCAACCAAGGCGTCATGCACGATGCTCACTTGATCCTTCGGATTGAAACGGCTAATGGCAGGGTCCTGAAAAACCACCAGTCGACCAAGACCAAGGTCATGGACAGCAGTGTCGCTCAAAAAATGACCAGCATGATGCTGGGAACCTTCTCAAATGGTACGGGTGTTTACGCAGCACCTTATAACTATATTATGGCTGGTAAGACAGGAACGACAGAGACGAGTTTTGACCCCAATGTGGCCAGTGACCAATGGGTGATTGGTTACACGCCAGATGTGGTGATTAGCTCTTGGCTGGGCTTTTCAAAAACAGATGAAACCCACTACCTCGAAGGTTCCTCGTCAAACCAAGCGTCAGCTATTTTCCAAACGGTGGCTAACAGCATCCTTCCTTATACGGCAGGGACGAGCTTTACGGCGGAAAACACCTATGCAGAAAACGGCATAGCGCCAGTAAATAGTCCTGAGCAAGAAGACACAGCTGGTCAAATCTTAGAGACCATTCGAGACCATGCCCAAAACCTGATGGAACAAGCTAAGCAGGCTATTGAAGACGCCAACATTCCTGAAAAAGCTCAAAATCTTTGGGAAACTGTTGTGAGTTTGTTCCAATAACTTGTCAAATCGGCTTTTAAATGCTATAATAGCAAAGATATGGAGGCTTGAAATGGCATTAAAAAAAGGAAGTCTAGCCTGTACAACCTGTGGTTCGAGAAATTATTCCATCAAACTCAGCAGTAACCCCAAGCCTGTACGTCTAGAAGTTAATAAATTTTGTAAACATTGTGGTGGTTATACTTCCCACAAGGAAACGAGATAGGAGAAGATATGAAATTCATTAGTGATACCCTTCAAATCTTGGCCGATACGACTTGGCCAGATAGACAGCAACGATGGTCAGACTTCTTGTCTGTTTTAGAGTACACCGCCTTTTTCGTGGCAGTTATCTACCTCTACGACCTATTCATTTCGCGTGGTGTTCTGAGCTTGATAAATTTATTCTAAAAATGTTGGCAAGCTTTAGTTTTATGATATAATAGATACAAATAAAGGAGCCATTAGGCTCTTTTTTGAAAGGAAAAATCAGATGGATAGTTTTGATAAAGGCTGGTTTGTTTTGCAAACCTACTCAGGCTATGAGAATAAGGTCAAGGAAAACCTCTTGCAAAGGGCACAGACCTACAACATGTTAGAAAACATCTTGCGCGTGGAAATCCCAACCCAGACCGTTCAGGTTGAGAAAAAAGGACAGATGAAGGAAGTCGAAGAAAATCGCTTCCCTGGTTATGTGCTAGTTGAGATGGTCATGACCGATGAGGCTTGGTTTGTGGTGCGTAACACACCGAACGTTACAGGGTTTGTTGGCTCTCACGGGAACCGTTCCAAACCAACACCACTTTTGGAAGAAGAGATTCGTGCGATTTTGGCTTCTATGGGACAAAGCGTTCAAGAATTTGCTATTGATGTCCGTGTGGGAGACACAGTGCGGATCATTGATGGAGCTTTTTCTGGCTACGAAGGTAAGGTTTCCGAAATTGACAACAACAAGGTTAAGATGATTATTTCCATGTTTGGTAACGATACGGTCGCAGAAGTGAATATGAGTCAAATCGCAGAGCTATAAAAGCTGCTCAGATTATTATAAAAAAGGGGTCGCCTGACGTTTTGTCAGACTGCCCCTTTTTTAGGTTTCTTCTGTCAGGTGGATGGATAGGGTGCGGGTATCGATCCTACATTGTCCACCGATGGTTACGGTAAAGAGAGGCTGGGTGTGGGCAAAGTCCAGGTCATAGAGGACTGGAATGGTTTTAAGGACAGGGTGCTTGTCCAGCATGGCCAGCAAGAGCTCTTCTGTCATCTCCGTTTCCTTAGGAAACCGGCCGAGAAGGACAGCCTGAGGATTTGGATAGGCTTGGAGAAGGGCAGTTAGGTGACGCCCGATAATCATATAAGGATCTCCCTCGCACTCTTCCAAGAATAAAACATACTTGTCTGTTCGGGGTGCAAACTCTGTCCCCGTCAGCAGGTTCAAGGTTGAGATGTTGCCACCGATGGCGATGCCTTGAGCCTGACCATGGTTGTAGACCTTCCATTCTGTCGGGAAGAAAGTCCGTGGCAGGCTGGGATCATACCAGGCATCGCTGGACCATTCTGGACTTGGCACCAGGTCATAGCTGTCCTGGGTCAGAGCGGTCAACCAAGATTGGGTTTGGTAGGCCTGCCCTTCCACCATCTTAAAACTAGAGTAGCTGGGACCCATGTAGGTCACAAGCCCTGTCTTGGCATAGATGGCGTTGATCAGGGCAGTCGTGTCCGAATAACCGCAGAAGATTTTGGGGTTCTGGGCAATCAGGTCATAGTCCAGATAGGGCAAGAGTTCGTTGCAATTGAAGCCACCGATGGTGGTCAGGATGGCATCGACAGACTTGTCTGCAAAGGCCTCATGCAAGTCAGCCACCCGGCTAGCAATGCTGGCCGAGTAAAACATGTCATTCTCAAAGTAATTGCTGGAGAAGGATACTATAAAACCCAGTTTTTCCAGGGCTTCCTTGGCAGACAGATTAGCCTCAAAACCACCCAAGCGCTCAATAGAACTAGATGGGCTGACGATGCGGATGTGGCTACCCGTTTGAAGTTTTTGCATAGAGACACCTCCCAAAATTTTACCCAGTATAGCAGAAAATGGCCTTTGATTCAAGTTAAAGCCGGCTTCTGAGAGAAAATTGGGAACTTGATGTTTAGTAGGAGGGGCTGTCCACCGTTTGCCCACCAACTTCTCCATACTTAACTGAGCAAAACATCAAAAAGCCCCATTTCAGGGGCTTTTTTCTTTGTAAAAGCAAGAAAGATTCTTATCTTTAAGGCGGTAGACGGATTTGAACCGACGATCAAGCTTTTGCAGAGCCGTGCCTTACCACTTGGCTATACCGCCGTAACAGATAACATTCTACCGTAAAAAGGGCCTCTTGTCAAGAAAAATTGTGAGGAATCCGTGGAAGAAGAGAAATCGTTTTACTTGAGAGAGATGTTTTCTGAAAGCCAATTTCAAAACCAAGTAATCAGCTCAAAATTATAGCGCTAATAGACTGGACTAATGTTTAGGGATGTCACATTAGAGGGATAGGTGATTGTTTACAAGGATAGAAATTATGCTATAATGAATATATTCAGAACCAATAAGTTTTAGGAGGGAATTCTGATGAACAAAGTTAAACGCAAATTTTATCGTAACACCCCAGCATTTACCATGATGGCTTGGTCGTCATTCTTGCTTTTCGTAGGCATGATGTTGATTGGCTTGTACACTCTGAAGGAGCCATTGATGGTTAAGGGCTACTACCTCATGGCTTCCATTGGATTGATTTCATCGTCTTTTACTGTGGCAAAAGTTGTGCGTGACAACCAAGAAGATGAGGATGATTTCAACAATTGGAAAGAAGAAGTTAGCACGCAAAACACAACTCAAGATTAGGGGCAAAGGTAGAGGAAACTCTACTTTTCCTTCTTTTAAAGTCATGCCAAACGCATGAAAAGAAAATGCATGTAGCTAGAAAAAGGTTACATGCATTTTCTTCATGTGTGCGACGTTTTCGTTAACCCATTACAGCTGGCAAAGACCCCCAAATTCGTAAACTTAATTATAGATTTTAACTAAATGGTCTGAAAGTGTGGCTTGTAGTGCTAACTAACCCAGTATAGTCTGAGTTATGATATGCGTTTATAACATCCTTAATTAACGTATAGTTTGAATTGTGATATTGAACGATCTCTAAGTATAACTCTGTTTTACCGAAAGTTGTATATAGTGTGTGTGCAGCACCCGCTACAAAGCCAATAGCCTCTCCTTGCCACCCTGGAATCAGGGCTAATACAGCACTAAGGCCAATTCCGGCGATTGCATCGTAGTAAGACTGTCTAGTTCTAAAAACGTTAAATTTTGTCCATCTTTCTGCAAAAGGCATTGCATACTCAACTGAATGTACTTCCTCTTCATTTGAAGTAACAGATATTCTTTCAATGATTCATAAACCATCGATCCAAACTCCAGAAGAATCAACTAAGAAATTATGTCCCCTTCCAAAATTGTCATATATCACACCTGATGTCTTGGAAGAATTATCATAACGTATCACGTTCGATAAGCCTGTCGATTTCTCTTCTATGGTAATTTGTAACCCCTCTTCAGCATCAGATAAGAATTGAACATTATTATCAGAATAACTAATTGTATTAGCATATAACGTCTGGACTGGAAAACTCAGTGTGCTTAATATAAATAATATAGTAGTTAGAAGATAGGTAACTTTTTTATTTTTTTCTCCTTTTTTTAGATGTCCGATAAATGCCTACTAATAACAAAAAGATATAGAAAATCTCAACCAAGTAATATATGGGTTTATCCTTACCAAAAATGAGATATAGATTTAAAAAAGTCGCAAATAAGAACAGAATAATAATAAAAGCTCTAGGCTTATTTCGTTTCACATAACTCCTCCTCTCAATTTATAAAATAATTTGGATTTAACCTTAAACCTCATTTAGTTTTCATAATTTTAAATGCGACATACCTAATGATTAGAAAATTATAGTTTTTAATGAGCTTTACCTAGATCTAGCCCTTTTGAATCTTCATTTGATTGAACAATAATTTCAAATGAATCACCTTGTTTCAAATCGTAAATATTTATAAAACCAACTGTAATAGATAACATCATCACGAATCATAAATATTTAGCAAGAACTTTTTAAATAGAGCAAAAGCGCTTACTTATATATTTTTATTATACCTAAAAATTATTGCTTTGTCAATAAAAATTATGATTACAGTGCCCAGGGCAAATGCATGAAGAAAAGACGATTTCAGAAAGTGATTTCTTAGATAAGTAGTCCACTTTTTAGATGAAAGTTGGGGTGTAGTTTCTGTGGGATGAGCAGAATGGTGCAGATTATCGGAATGTTTTCAAGATTTTTTTGAAAAATGCATGTAGCTAGAAAATGCTTGCATGCATTTTCTTCATGTGTGCGACGTATTTTAAAGATAAAATCCCTTGCCAAACCACTCTTTTTTTGATATACTCAATAAGTTGTGAAAACAACAAATACTCATCTGAGATGAATCGTGATGCTGTTGCCCGTGTGGTGGCATTGCGAGTTGAGATCTCGGAGAGGTAGAAAAAACAAAAAGGAGAAATACTCATGGCAGTTATTTCAATGAAACAATTACTTGAGGCTGGTGTACACTTTGGTCACCAAACGCGTCGCTGGAACCCTAAGATGGCTAAGTACATCTTTACTGAACGTAACGGTATCCACGTGATCGATCTTCAACAAACCGTAAAATTGGCTGACCAAGCTTACGACTTTGTGCGTGATGCAGCAGCTAACGATGCCATCGTTTTGTTCGTAGGTACTAAGAAACAAGCTTCTGAAGCAATCAAAGAAGAAGCTGAGCGTTCAGGTCAATACTACATCAACCACCGTTGGTTGGGTGGTACCCTTACTAACTGGGACACTATCCAAAAACGTATCCGTCGCTTCAAAGAAATCAAAGAGATGGAAGCAAACGGCACTTTTGAAGTATTGCCTAAGAAAGAAGTTGCTTTGCTCAACAAGCAATTGGCTCGTCTTGAGAAATTCTTGGGTGGTATCGAAGATATGCCTCGTATTCCAGATGTGATGTACGTGGTTGACCCACACAAAGAGCAAATCGCTGTTAAAGAAGCTAAAAAATTGGGTATCCCAGTAGTTGCTATGGTTGATACCAACACTGATCCAGACGATATCGATGTGATCATTCCATCAAACGATGATGCTATCCGTGCGGTGAAATTAATCACTGCTAAGATGGCTGATGCTATTATCGAAGGTCGTCAAGGTGAAGACAGCGTTGTAGCGGTAGAAGCAGAATTGGCTGAATCAGCTGGTGAAGCAGAATCTATCGAAGAAATCGTTGAAGTGGTTGAAGGCGACAACGCATAATTTGTATTGTTAAAAAACGTAAGGGGCGGGCCCAGCCCTCCCCCTTTTTATAAAAATGGAGGACTAATAATGGCAGAAATTACTGCAGCTTTGGTAAAAGAATTGCGTGAAAAATCTGGTGCTGGCGTTATGGACGCTAAAAAAGCCTTGGTTGAAACTGATGGTGACATCGACAAAGCGATTGAGCTGTTGCGTGAAAAAGGGATGGCTAAGGCAGCTAAGAAAGCTGACCGTGTTGCTGCAGAAGGTTTGACAGGTGTTTATGTTGATGGCAACTTCGCAGCTGTTGTTGAAGTCAACTCTGAAACAGACTTTGTAGCTAAAAACGATCAATTCGTTAGCTTGGTTAAAGAAGCGGCAGAAGTGATTGCTAAAGGCCGTCCGGCGACTGATGCAGAAGCTCTTGCTTTGACAACTGCCTCTGGTGAATCTTTGGAAGCGGCTTTTGTATCAGCAACCGCAACTATTGGTGAAAAGATTTCCTTCCGTCGTTTTGCTTTGATTGAAAAGACGGATGACCAAGTCTTCGGTGCTTACCAACATAATGGTGGCCGTATCGGTGTTATCTCAGTAATCGAAGGTGGCGACGAAGCGCTTGCTAAGCAAGTATCTATGCATATCGCTGCTATGAAACCAACTGTTTTGTCTTACACTGAATTAGATCCGCAATTTGTTAAGGATGAATTGGCTCAATTGAACCACAAGATCGAACAAGACAATGAAAGCCGTGCTATGGTTGATAAACCAGCTCTTCCACTCTTGAAGTATGGTTCAAAAGCGCAGTTGACAGAGGATGTTTTGGCACAAGCAGAGGAAGACATCAAGGCTGAATTGGCAGCAGAAGGCAAACCAGAACAAATCTGGGGCAAAATTTTGCCTGGTAAATTAGATCGTTTCTTGCTTGACAACACCCAAGTTGACCAAGCCTACACCCTTCTTGCTCAAGTTTACATCATGGATGACAGCAAGACTGTTGAAGCTTACCTTGATAGCGTAGGTGCTAAAGTGGTTGACTTCAAACGTTTTGAAGTGGGTGACGGTATCGAAAAAGGGTCAAACGATTTTGAAGCAGAAGTAGCTGCAACCATGGCTGCTGCTCTTGGTAAATAATAGCTCTAGAATCATTGTTACCCTAAATAAGACAATTATTAAAAAGAATCTGATTCCTATTAAACTAAAAGAGGAGTCAGGTTCTTTTTCTTTGTTAGAGATAGAGGTTAGACCAATAGTCAAGAGTCACTAAAACATGACGGAGGCAGAAAATGAGCCTATTCTTTTGCGGACAGATAAGGTAGATTATGATAAGATAACTTGAGGGGGATACGGTAATGAGAAGAACAATTGGGATTATTGGAATGGGGGTTAGTGGCTTTGCGGTTTTATTAGCCCTGTCCCGTTTGGAAAAAGCAAGGTTAAAAAATCTGAGCATTATTTGTTTTGATGACCAGCTGCATTTTGGTAGGGGCATTCCCTTTCAAGAAGATATAGATTTGGCCTTGATCAATTCACCTGTTGATGATATTTCCTTTGACTATCGGGATATGTCGGACTTTGTGGCCTGGATGACAGACAATGGTTATGAGACATATCAGGACTATGTCAGTCGCTCGCTCTATGGGCAATATATGTCTGAAAGAGGGCAAGACTTGATCGACCAGCTGGGAGTAGAGCTTGTGCTAAGCCGAGTGGATGGGCTAACCTATCTGCAAGGGACGCAGCAATGGCAGGTGACGGTTGATGGGCAGGTTTATGAAGTAATCTTTGATGAGCTGCATCTGGCTTGTGGTGATCTACCGCCGATTGATCCCTATCAACTGGAGGGAAACTCAAACTATATAGGAGACCCCTACCCTCTTAAGGATCTTGGACAGGACCTAGGGGCAGCTAAGGAGGTTGCGCTTATTGGTACTGGTCTTGCGGCGGTGGATGTCTTGAAATGGTTGCTGAGCCAGCCTGAGACAACTGTGATGGCTTTTTCTCGGTCCAATTATTTTCCAACGGTTCGGATCTTGGCTGGTAAGCCTCTTCATTGGGAGGTTATGACAGATGCCAAGTTGGACCAATTATGCCAGGAAGCTCACTTTTCGTTCGAGACTTTCGAGGCCCTCTTGTTAGGGGAATTACAGGCGCTTGGATTTGAGGATTGGGCTAAGGTCTGTGAGACTTACTTAGGTCCAGGAATAGATGGTCTTGATTTGGCGAAAAAATACCCTGAAGAGCTTTATCAATTGCAACAATTGGCGTCTCGTGTGGCCGATTGGTTGACCGACCTCTGGCCTCTGATGACCAGATCAGATCGGAAAAAGTACCAGGATACCTATGAAAAAGAGATAATTAACCTGCGCAATCCCATGCCTGAAATTTCTGCTGAGGCTATTTTGGAGGCTAGTCGGAGTGGTCGATTGGGTCTTTTGGATCAGGTGACGGATGTTTCAGAGACAGAGCATGGTTTTAAGATTCAGGCAGAAACTGGAAAGGTCTACCATGCAGCCCATCTTATCAATGCGACAGGTTATCACCTCAAATCAAGTAACCAAGATAGGGCTACGGCTTTGCTGAGGGATTTACTTGATCAGCGGCTGATACAAATTGACGAGCAGGGAGGACTCAGCGTTCTAGCTGAAACCGCTCAGGTCATCTCGCCACGCTTTGGCCTTTTACCAACCCTTTTTGCGTATGGGGAATTGGTCAATGGGGTCATTTACCAGAATAACTCCACCATCAAAATCCAAAAAATCGCCGAGCGGGCAATCTGCTCTTCTCAGGGATCGAAAATCGACTGTTGAAGTTCATAGAATAAGGAATGATAAAGGCTTAGAAAAATGTTTTCTTGGCCTTTTTGCTGATTGCTTTTTCAGAGCATTGTTAAAAGTTGAACAAACCTTAAAGAAATTGTATAATAAAAATGCAGTGACCGTTAATTGAAAAGAAGGGAGGTCAGTTAGCGAATCGACGGCTCAGAAAATAAGAGACATATCTCTTGATAAAAATGAGGTGAAGAAATGAAAGTTTTTGCAAGTCCATCACGCTATATACAGGGAAAGAAGGTGCTATTTTCAAGTGCAGAGCATCTGACTAACTTAGGCAAACAGCCGCTCTTGCTATGCGATGATACCGTCTATCAAATAGTAGGAGAAGGTTGGATTACTTACCTAGAAGCAGAAGGTTTTAAAGTGACTCGAGTGGCCTTTAACGGAGAAGCTTCTGACAATGAGGTCAACCGTGTGGTTGCCATCGGAAAGGAAAGTCAGTCTGATTTTGTTATCGGTTTAGGGGGAGGAAAAACCATCGATAGTGCCAAGGCGATTGCGGACCTCCTTCAGGTACCAGTTGTCATTGCTCCGACGATTGCTTCAACGGACGCACCGACTTCCGCACTGTCTGTTATTTACACCGATCAAGGGGCTTTTGAAAAATATATTTTCTACTCTAAAAATCCAGAATTAGTCCTGGTGGATACCCAAGTGATCTGCCAGGCGCCACCGCGTTTACTGGCTTCTGGGATTGCGGATGCCTTGGCTACTTGGGTCGAAGCACGTGCAGTGATTCAAAAGAATGGCACCACCATGGCAGGTGGTCACCAGACGATTGCTGGGATTGCGATTGCCCAAGTTTGTGAGCAGACCTTGTTTGCGGATGGTTTACAGGCTATGGCCAGCTGTCAGGCGCAGGTTGTCACCCTTGCATTTGAGAATATTGTCGAAGCCAATACCTTGTTGAGTGGTATCGGTTTTGAGAGTGCCGGTCTTGCGGCTGCCCATGCGATTCACAATGGTTTTACAGCCTTGGAAGGCGACATCCACCATCTGACGCATGGGGAAAAGGTTGCTTATGGGACCCTGACCCAATTGTTCCTCGAAAATCGTCCTAAGGAAGAGTTAGACAAATATATTCACTTCTACCAGGCCTTAAATCTTCCGACACGGTTGGCAGAGTTGCATTTGGCGGATGCGGACTACGAGACCCTCCTCAAAGTCGGCAAGCAAGCCACAATTGAAGGGGAAACCATTCATCAAATGCCGTTTGAAATTACAGCGGACGATGTGGCAGCTGCGCTTTTAGCAGTAGACCGCTATGTGGAATCCTTGGATAACTAGTTGTTGTGAGGTTGGGACAAAAGTCCTAGCCTCTCAATTATTTTTTGAATAGTCATTCGAGACGCAGTGGTTGAGTGGGCTCTAATTCGCTAATTTCATCAGCTTTTACTGCCCTACTCAACTGTGCGGAGGTGGGAGTAAAACGGTCTGGGAAGAGACCGTTTTAGCCCGAACCCTAAAAATTAGGGAGGTGAGGGGAAATCGAATTCTGACGAATTACCGATTTTTGTCCTCCACACTCCCTCTGGTGGGGAGATGTCTTCACGACTAAATATATATTCAAAGAAAATCAATCTAGCCGAGGAAATGAAGTTGATGATAGAACTGGAGTTCATCGAAGTAAGTTGACAACGGCAATCTTTGATTTTCAAAGAGTATTACTCTGTTTTTGTGTGTATCCTGTCTTTTTTAGTGAGAAGGACATTCGGTTTTCAGGCTTAGAACGAAAACAGCCTTCTTAAGTCTTAGCGCCTTTTTCCTTTTCAAAAGGTCATATTTTCGGTATAATAATAGTCAAAGATAGTCAGAGGAGGTAACCTATGGAGCCGAAAAACACGACGGACAGTATCGAAGCCTACATCAAGGGACTGTTAGCCAAGGCTGGTTTTGTTGAGCTTAAACGCAGTGAAATTGCAGCTTCCTTTCAGGTGGTGCCGAGTCAGATTAATTATGTGATCAAAACCCGATTCACGCAGAGTCGTGGCTATGTTGTGGAGAGCAAGCGTGGTGGCGGAGGCTATATCCGGATTGATAAGATTGATTTTTCAGACCATCATCATCGCCTAGAGGGCCTCAGGTTAAGCCTTGGGGAACAATTGAGCCAACAGGTGTTTACGGATATTATGCAAATGCTCTATGAGCAAGGCTTGATGACCGAGCGGGAAGGCAATTTGCTTTTGGCGATTAATACAGACGAAGTCCTCGGTGAGAATGCGCCTGTGATTCGAGCGCGGGCACTGAGAAAGATTATACGACAACTAGATAGGAAAGAGTGAGTATGAAGTTATCACACGGTATGAGAGTGGCTTGGGAAGACGGTCAAATTCTAGCCCAGCGTTACGGTTGCCAGGCGGTTGAATCCTGGCATGTTTTGTTGAGTTTTATCGGAAATCTGGAGTCGGTTGCTGGCGCCAGTTTGATGGATTTTGACTTTGATTTTGACGACTATGATCGTGCCATCTACAAAATCACTGAAAAAGAGATGTTAGAAGAGGTCGCAGACTTTGATGTCCTCCCTCATTCCAAACGCTTGAAAGCCTTGACGGCCTTTGCAGAGTCCATTGCCCAAAGCCTTAAGGCCAAGGAGTTGGGAACGGAACACCTGCTTTTGGCCATTATTCTAGATGGTTCTTCTGTGGCCAGCCGTGTACTAGAGGAAGTTGGTTTTACGGCTGGTCAAGTAGAGAACGAGCCTTCTTTGGTGGACCTGCGTAAGAATTTGGAGCAAAAAGCTGGAATTGGCAAGGCACAGATCAAGGCCATCCGTGCCATGATGAAGGGCCAGGCCAGCAGCAGACATCAGGCTCCGAATATGATGGGCATGCCTAGCACGCCGAGCGGGGGTCTGGAAGACTACACCAAGGACTTGACAGAAGCAGCAAGGCAGGGGCTCTTGGAACCTGTTGTTGGCCGGGACGAAGAAATCTCTCGAATGATTCAGGTGTTGAGTCGAAAAACCAAGAACAATCCTGTACTGGTCGGTGCTGCTGGGGTTGGAAAAACGGCTCTGGCCCTTGGGCTTGCTCAGCGGATTGCTAAAGGAGAGGTTCCTGAGAGCTTGGCTAAGATGCGAGTGATGGAATTAGAACTGATGGCAGTGCTTGCTGGAACCCGCTTCAGGGGTGATTTTGAGGAGCGGATGAATAATATCATCGAGGATATTGAAGAGGACGGTCAGGTCATTCTGTTTGTGGATGAGTTACACACCATCATGGGCAGTGGCAGTGGCATTGACAGTACCATGGATGCGGCCAATATCCTAAAGCCAGCCCTATCGCGCGGAACCCTGCATATGATTGGCGCGACCACCCAAGAAGAATTTCAGAAACACATTGAGAAGGATTCAGCCCTATCTCGGCGGTTTGCCAAAATTGTCGTAGATGCTCCTTCTGAGGCAGATGCCAAGTCTATTCTATTAGGGTTACGACCGGCCTACGAAGCCCACCACAGGGTTTCAATCACGGATCAAGCCGTCGAAGTTGCGGTCCGCTATGCCAAACGCTACTTGACTAGCAAAAATCTGCCAGATTCAGCCATAGACCTCTTGGACGAGGCGGCAGCAACTGCTCAGAACCGCGCTGGATTTGCCGGTATTCGGCCTGAATTGAACGCCCTGGACCAGGCCTTGATGGCTGGGAAATGGTCAGTCGCCTCAAAGCTTTTAGCTGAAGATGATAAGCGCTCAGCTGTCGAAATTGGTCCAGAAGACATTCTAGAAACACTGAGTCGTTTATCCGGTATTCCGTTGACCAAGTTGACTAAGACGGAGGCCAAGCGCTATATTAACCTTGAGTCGGAATTGCACAAGCGCGTTATCGGTCAGGATTCGGCTATCTCAGCAGTCAGCCGTGCCATCCGTCGGAATCAATCTGGTATCCGTCAAACCAAGCGCCCAATCGGTTCCTTCATGTTCTTGGGGCCGACCGGAGTCGGTAAGACGGAGCTGGCCAAGGCCTTGGCAGAGTTGCTTTTTGATAATGAAGAAGCCTTGATTCGGTTTGACATGAGCGAGTATATGGAAAAATTTGCCTCCAGTCGCCTTAACGGCGCGCCTCCAGGCTATGTCGGCTATGAAGAGGGTGGGGAGTTGACGGAAAAAGTACGTCACAAACCTTACTCGGTCCTTCTCTTTGATGAGGTTGAAAAGGCCCATCCGGATACCTTTAACATCCTGCTTCAGGTCCTGGATGATGGGCAGCTGACAGATAGTCGGGGACGCAAGGTAGATTTTTCAAATACGCTGATTATCATGACATCCAATCTTGGGGCGACAGCGCTTCGGGATGATAAGACAGTAGGATTTGGAGCCAAGGATATTAATTTTGACCATGAGAACATGGAAAAACGTATTTTCGAGGAGCTGAAAAAACACTATCGGCCAGAATTTATCAACCGAATTGATGAGAAAATCGTCTTCCATAGTTTAAGCCAAGATCACATGCAAGAAGTGGTCAAGGTCATGATACGGCCCTTGCTGGCTAGTCTTGAAGAAAAGGGCATTGAGACAAAGGTTCAGCCGTCTGCCCTAAAGTTGCTGGCTAAGTTAGGCTATGATCCAGAGATGGGGGCAAGGCCTCTGCGCCGTGCTATTCAGACCCACTTGGAAGATCCGTTGGCAGAAAAACTTTTGGCTGGTCAATTACCGAGTGGCAGTCTCTTGAAAATTGGGGTGAAAAATGACAAACTCCAGTTGAGCGCTTCCAGTGATTAGTCCCTAAGACAGACGATAAGAAAAACCTGCTAGTACCCGAGTTATGGGTCCTAACAGGTTTTTTGATTGGCTTTAGTAAGTCAGTACAAAGTATTTTTTCTTGCCGCGACGGATGACGGTCAATTCCCCGTCGATTTTATCGCTATCTGACACTTGGTAGTCCAAGTCTTGGATACGGTCGCCGTTGATGGAGATAGCGCCGTTTTGGACATCTTCACGGGCTTGGCGTTTGGAAGTGACAATGCTTGCTGTCACCAAGAGTTCAACGATATTGCGGTCATCATCAGCTTGTACAGTGTAGTTTGGAACGTTGCTGAGGCCTTGCTTAAGCTCGCTAGCGGATAATTCCTTGATGTTACCAGCAAAGAGTTGCTCCGTGATTTTGAGGGCTTGTTCGTAGGCTTCTTGTCCGTGGACCAGGGTCACGACTTCACGTGCCAAGACTTTTTGAGCCAGACGCTGGTGGCGCGCCTGATCAAATTCTTTCTCGATATCAGCAATCTCATCCAAGGATAGGAAGGTAAAGATCTTCAAGAAGCGCACAGCGTCGTCATCCATGACGTTGAGCCAGAACTGGTACATCTCATAAGGAGATGTTTTGGAAGCGTCGAGCCAAACGGCATTGCCTTCTGATTTGCCGAATTTCTTGCCAGTGCTGTCGGTAATGAGGGGGACAGTGATGACGTGACCTGTGACATCAGCCTTGCGGCGAAGGAGTTCGGTCCCTGCGGTCATGTTGCCCCACTGGTCAGATCCACCGATTTGGAGGGTCACGTTGTGAAGGCGGTTGAGCTCGTAGAAGTCAAAACCCTGCATGATCTGGTAGGCAAATTCGGTGTAGGAAATACCGGTCTCGATCCGTTTTTTGACAGATTCCTTACTCATCATGTAGTTGACAGTGAAGTACTTGCCGACATCGCGGAGGAAGTCAATGAAGCTGATAGAGCCAAACCAGTCGTAGTTGTTGGTCATAACAGCCTTGTTGTCTCCGTTGTCAAAATCTAAGAAACGAGAGAGTTGGCCTTGGATTTTTTCCACCCAGCCATCAACCGTTTCTTTGGTCTGAAGGCTACGTTCGGTGTCCTT
The DNA here is from genome assembly GCF_040545225.1 of Streptococcus rupicaprae. NCBI lineage: Bacteria > Bacillati > Bacillota > Bacilli > Lactobacillales > Streptococcaceae > Streptococcus > Streptococcus rupicaprae. Next base: position 55,399 of record NZ_JBEPLO010000013.1, read on the forward strand.
GAAAGAGGGATCGCCGATGAGACCAGTTGCCCCACCGACAAGTGGAAAAGGTTTGTGGTCAGCTAGTTGCAGGTGACGGCAGACCAGGATCGGTACCAGGTGACCTAGGTGAAGGCTGTCTGCGGTTGGGTCATAGCCTGAATAATAGGCCACGTTCCCTTCTGTTAAAGCTTTTATCAGGGCATCTTCGTCTGTCGTTTGAAAGACGAGGCCACGGGCTTTGAGTTCTTCAAAGATATTCATGGGCTATTCTCCTTTTTCAGTAATGGTCACATTATAACACAATTCAGATAGGAATGGAAAACTTTTAGCAAATTTGTTATAATGGGACGAGTATAAGGAGTTACTATGGCTAAGTTTGATTTTGAAAAGCTAAAGAAAATAAAGGTGGGACAGCCACAAATCTTGAATCATCAATTCTTTGCTCCAATCAGGGAATTTGGGGGCAAGTTTTTGGGATGGTTTAAAATCGGTTTTAATGTTTTATTTGTCCTTGGTCTTCTAGTGGGTATCTTTGGATCCGGGGTAGCTCTTGGTTATATCGGCAGCTTGTTTGAGGTGGTTGAACCGATGGACAAGGAAACCTTGGTCAGCCGTGTCAGTCAAGTTACTGGTATCTCACAGTTGCACTATGCTGATGGAACGATGATTTCAGAAGTGAAATCTGATTTACTGCGTAAGGAAGTCCCTAGTGAGGCTATTTCAGACTATGTCAAGCAAGCAGTGATTGCAACTGAGGATGAGAACTTCCAAACCCACAAAGGGGTTGTTCCAAAAGCGATTTTTAGGGCTGCTCTGGGGTCTTTAGGTCTGGGGTCTTCTAGCGGGGGGTCTACTTTGACCCAGCAGTTGATCAAGCAACAGGTCGTGGGGAATGAATTAACCTACTCTCGAAAGGCGTCCGAGATTATCTATGCACTTGAATTAGAGAGAAATCTCAGCAAAGATGAGATTTTGACACTTTACCTCAACGTCTCCTCTTTTGGTCGAAACCACCATGGTCAAAATATTGCTGGAGTTGAAGAGGCTGCACGCGGTATCTTTGGTGTCTCAGCAGCGGAGTTGTCCATTCCGCAAGCGGCCTTCATTGCAGGCTTGCCACAGAGTCCGATTGTTTATTCGCCTTATGCAGCTGATGGCACCTTGAAGACTCCCGAAAACCTGGCCTATGGTCTGGGACGGGCCCACAATGTTCTTTATAATATGTATCGAACCGGTGCTTTGACCAAGGATGAGTACGACGTTTATACTGCTTACGATATCACCCAGGACTTCTTGCCTGGTGAGCCTATTGTCACTGACAGTGGCGACTACCTCTATTATGCTGTCGTTGAGGAGGCGCAAAATATCATTTATGATCTTTTGGTAGCAAGGGATAAATTGACAGAGGCAGATCTGCAAAATGCAGAAAAAGTGGCGACTTATAAGGAAATGGCTGCGCAGGAGTTGAGTCTGGGTGGCTACACGGTCAAAACGACCATTAACAAGACAGTCTACGATGCCATGCAGTCGGCTGCTGTGGCAAACTCAGGGATTTTACAAGACGGGACGTCCCCTGTTGAAGTTGGTAACGTCCTCTTGGATAACAAGACTGGAGCGGTCATTGCCTTTGTAGGTGGTTATAATTATGGCACTAATCAGGTTAACCACGCTTTGGCGACCTATCGGTCACCGGGATCTAGTATCAAACCTATCTTGCCTTATGCGATTGCCGTTGATCAAGGTTTGCTTGGCTCAGCCTCTGTCCTGTCCAATTACCCAGCGACCTATGCCAGCGGCCAGAAGATCATGCACGGGGTGAGTTCAGGGACCCAAATGGAACCTCTCCAAAATGCCCTGAACCAGTCTCAAAACATCCCTGCTTATTGGACCTACAGTCTCCTTAGAAATACTGGTGTAGACGTTCAGAGCTATATGGAAAACATGAACATCCATATTCCTGAATATGGGATTGAAAGTCTTCCGCTAGGATCAGGAGCTGAAGTGACCGTGGCGCAATTGGCCAATGCTTACCAGACTCTTGCCAACAATGGCGTTTACCAAAAGTATCATATAGTAGAAAGTATCGTTGATGAAACCGGAGAAGTTATCTACCAGCATCAGTCTGAACCTATCCAGGTCTTTTCGCCAGCTGCGGCAACCATTATGCAGCAACTGCTAAGAGGGCCGATTGCTTCTGGAGCAACGACCTACTACCTTTCAAATTTACGTTCGGCTAACGGCCATTTGGCAGGTGCCGATTGGATTGGTAAAACGGGTTCTACAGACTATTATAAGGATGTCTGGTTGAGCATCAGTACACCGACTATTACGCTCACCGGTTGGGCAGGGCACGATGATAATACGGGGATGCCAGATGATGCGGGGTACAACCGAAATTCACGTTACATGGCGCTGATGGCGGCAGCTATTTATGCAGCGGATCCAAATGTCTTTGGGGATTTATCCGCTCGCTTCCAATTAGATGATAGTGTTATAGCCTCAACCGTCTTAAAAATGACGGGGCAGCGCCCAGGGACGCTTCATATTAATGGACGTCAAATTACCCTTGGCGGGGAAACTACAACTAGCTATTGGGCAAAAAATGGAGCGCCAGTAACTAATTATCGTTTTGCGATTGGTGGAACAGATAGTGACTATGCTAAGGCCTGGGATAGGATTTTGGGAAATGTCGCTGAAGAGGAAGAATCTAAAGATAAAGAGGAAACCAAGGAAAAAGAAGAGGATAAAGAGACATCTACAAGCAGTTCAAGGCGAGCAGACAATCAAGAAACAGATAGTGAGGCTCGTGAGGAAGTTGCTACTGAACCTGATGAATAAGTCGGGTACAAATCCTTGCAAAATCTGACAAAATCAGTTATAATAATAAGAACGATTTGTCGTGGTTTTGTTTGAAATATTGTCCAAATAAGACTAACAGCAGTTAAATCAACTGATAAAAGAAGATTTAGCTGCTCTTTTTGCGCCTATTTTTAGGGAAAATTAAGATTGTTACATAAACTTAAAGATTCTGAAAATAACGCGAAAAGGACAGATGAATTGAAAGAAGGCTATCAGCCTTGAGGCAAGCACTGGGAGGATTCTTCCAAGTGCCTATCTTAGAAAAGGAGCTAACGACTTGGCAGGACATGACGTTCAGTACGGGAAACATCGGACCCGTCGCAGTTTCTCAAGGATTAAAGAAGTCCTTGATTTACCAAACTTGATTGAGATCCAAACCGATTCTTATAAGGAATTTTTGGACCGCGAGTTGAAGGAAGTGTTTGAAGATGTGCTTCCTGTGTCTAACTTTACAGATACCATGGAGTTGGAGTTTGTTGGTTATGAAATGCGCGAACCTAAGTATACTTTGGAAGAAGCGCGTGCCCACGATGCTAACTATTCTGCGCCGATTTTTGTGACTTTCCGCTTGATTAATAAGGAAACCGGTGAAATTAAGACCCAAGAAGTTTTCTTTGGCGATTTCCCAATGATGACAGAGATGGGAACCTTTATCATCAACGGCGCTGAGCGGATTATCGTTTCGCAATTGGTGAGATCACCGGGGGTTTATTTCAACGATAAGGTGGATAAGAACGGAAAAGTGGGCTATGGCTCAACCGTTATCCCCAATCGTGGCGCTTGGTTGGAACTGGAAAGCGATTCAAAAGATATCGGTTATGCACGGATTGACCGGACGCGTAAGATTCCGTTTACGACCTTGGTGCGTGCCCTAGGCTTTTCAGGTGATGATGAGATTTTTGATATCTTTGGGGATAGCGAAATTGTCCGCAACACCATTGAAAAAGATCTCCATAAGAACCCTGCAGATTCAAGGACAGATGAGGCGCTGAAAGAGATCTATGAGCGCCTGCGTCCAGGTGAGCCGAAGACGGCTGATTCGTCTCGTAGCCTCTTGACCGCACGCTTCTTCGACCGTCGTCGCTATGATCTTGCGGCAGTTGGTCGCTATAAAATTAATAAAAAACTGAACATCAAGACCCGCCTTTTGAACCAGACCACTGCAGAAGCCTTGGTTGACCCAGAAACGGGTGAAATCTTGGTTGAAGCGGGGACAGTCTTGACCCGCCAAGTGATTGATTCGATTGCAGAGTATTTGGACGGTGACCTCAACAAAATCACTTATATCCCTAATGATTCGGCTGTTTTGACAGAGCCAGTTGAACTCCAACGTTTCAAGATTGTTGCGCCGACAGATCCCGATCGTGTCATCCATGTCATCGGTAATGCCAACCCGAGCGAGCGTATCCGTACAATCACGCCGGCAGATATCTTGGCAGAGATGAACTATTTCCTCAACCTTGCTGAAGGTTTAGGAAAAGTGGACGACATTGACCATTTGGGTAACCGTCGTATCCGCGCAGTTGGGGAACTTTTGGCCAACCAAGTCCGCATCGGTTTGACCCGTATGGAACGGAACTTGCGTGAGCGGATGTCTGTCCAAGACAATGAAGTATTGACACCGCAAAGCATCATCAACATTCGCCCCGTAACAGCGGCTGTTAAAGAATTCTTTGGTTCGTCTCAGTTGTCCCAGTTCATGGACCAGCACAACCCGCTGTCTGAGCTATCACACAAACGCCGTTTATCAGCCCTCGGACCTGGTGGTTTGACCCGTGACCGTGCAGGTTATGAAGTTCGAGACGTTCACTACACTCACTATGGCCGTATGTGTCCGATTGAAACGCCTGAAGGACCAAACATCGGTTTGATCAACAACTTGTCTTCTTATGGACATCTAAATAAGTACGGCTTTATCCAAACGCCTTACCGTAAGATTGATCGTGAAACAGGCCAAGTAACGGATGAAATCGTTTGGTTGACAGCTGATGAGGAAGATGAGTACATTGTGGCTCAGGCCAATTCGCCGCTCAACGAAGACCGTACCTTTGCGACAGATATTGTCATGGGACGTCATCAAGGGAATAACCAAGAATTTCCAGCTAACCAAGCGGATTTCATGGACGTTTCTCCAAAGCAGGTAGTTGCTGTTGCGACAGCTTGTATTCCTTTCTTGGAAAACGATGACTCCAACCGCGCCCTCATGGGTGCCAACATGCAACGTCAGGCTGTGCCATTGATTGATCCAAAAGCACCTTATGTGGGAACGGGTATGGAGTACCAAGCAGCCCATGACTCTGGTGCGGCAGTTATTGCTCAGCATGATGGGACAGTTACCTATGCGGATGCGGATAAGGTCGAAGTGCGCCGTGAAGATGGTTCACTAGATATTTATAAAGTAACAAAATTCCGTCGTTCTAACTCAGGGACGGCTTATAACCAACGTACCTTGGTCAAGGTTGGTGACAAAATTGAAAAAGGTGACTTCATCGCCGATGGTCCGTCTATGGAGCGGGGAGAAATGGCCCTTGGTCAAAACCCAATCGTTGCCTACATGACCTGGGAAGGATATAACTTCGAGGATGCGGTTATCATGAGCGAACGCCTGGTGAAAGAGGATGTTTATACCTCTGTTCACTTGGAAGAATACGAATCAGAAACCCGCGACACTAAGTTAGGCCCTGAAGAAATTACCCGTGAAATTCCAAACGTGGGTGAAGATGCCCTTCGTCAGCTAGATGAAATGGGGATTATCCGGATTGGTGCGGAAGTTAAAGAAGGCGATATCTTGGTTGGTAAGGTCACACCAAAAGGTGAGAAAGACCTGTCAGCTGAGGAACGCCTCCTCCATGCCATCTTTGGAGACAAGTCTCGTGAAGTGCGTGACACCTCCCTTCGTGTGCCACACGGTGCCGATGGAGTAGTCCGTGATGTCAAGATCTTTACCCGTGCCAATGGCGATGAGCTCCAGTCAGGTGTCAACATGCTGGTTCGTGTCTATATCGCCCAAAAACGTAAGATCAAGGTTGGTGACAAGATGGCCGGGCGTCACGGAAACAAGGGTGTCGTATCCCGTATCGTTCCTGTGGAAGACATGCCATACCTGCCAGACGGTACACCAGTTGATATCATGTTGAACCCACTCGGGGTACCATCTCGTATGAACATCGGTCAGGTTATGGAACTCCACCTTGGTATGGCAGCTCGCAACTTGGGTATCCATATTGCAACACCTGTCTTTGATGGGGCTTCTTCAGAAGACCTCTGGGCAACTGTTAAGGAAGCGGGCATGGATTCGGATGCCAAGACCATTCTTTATGATGGCCGTACTGGTGAGCCGTTTGATAACCGTGTATCCGTTGGTGTCATGTATATGATCAAGCTCCACCACATGGTTGATGACAAGCTCCATGCTCGTTCAACTGGACCGTACTCACTCGTTACCCAGCAGCCACTTGGTGGTAAAGCCCAGTTCGGTGGTCAGCGTTTCGGTGAGATGGAGGTTTGGGCTCTTGAAGCCTATGGTGCGTCAAATGTTCTTCAAGAAATCTTGACCTACAAGTCAGATGATGTCACCGGTCGTCTCAAGGCTTATGAAGCTATTACCAAGGGCAATCCGATTCCAAAACCAGGGGTGCCAGAATCCTTCCGCGTACTCGTGAAAGAATTGCAGTCCCTCGGTCTTGACATGCGTGTCCTTGACGAAGATGACAACGAAGTAGAACTCCGTGACTTGGATGAAGGAGAAGATGACGACATCATCCACGTAGACGATTTGGAAAAAGCACGGCAAAAAGCTGCTGCTGAAGCTGCCGCTGCCTTCGCTGCAGAGTCAGATGATTAAAACAGTCCAGTGGACTGTTTTAACCCCTGCCTGAAAGAAAAGGCGCAGGGCAAGTCCAGTAGATCGTTTGATCGTAGTTAGAAAACTCATGGTGTGAGTGTCTCGCCTTCTAATGCTATGACAGAGTCCGCTGCGGGTTCTGAGTTCTTAGGAAAGCGAAATGTCTAATCTTTAGACTTAAAATACACCATAAGTGCGTTTAGGTAGCTGGGAATGCCCCAGTTTGTTGCCTATCCAAGTCATCAGCTTAGTCCTAACGCGACTAGCTGAAACAGTATAAGAAAGGGATATTAAGTGGTTGACGTAAATCGATTTAAAAGTATGCAAATCACTCTAGCTTCACCGAGTAAAGTCCGTTCCTGGTCTTATGGTGAAGTTAAGAAACCTGAAACCATCAACTACCGTACATTGAAACCAGAACGGGAAGGGCTCTTTGATGAAGTCATCTTTGGGCCTACCAAAGACTGGGAATGTTCGTGTGGAAAATACAAACGTATCCGTTACAAGGGTATCGTCTGCGACCGTTGTGGTGTCGAAGTGACTCGTGCCAAGGTTCGCCGTGAGCGGATGGGACACATCGAGTTGAAAGCTCCGATTTCTCACATCTGGTACTTCAAAGGGATCCCGTCTCGTATGGGCTTGACCCTTGATATGAGTCCACGAGCTCTTGAAGAAGTCATTTACTTTGCGGCCTATGTGGTGATTGATCCAAAAGAAACGCCATTAGAGCACAAGTCCATTATGACGGAGCGTGAGTACCGTGAGCGCTTGCGTGAGTACGGACAAGGATCCTTCGTTGCTAAAATGGGTGCAGAAGCCATTCAAGATCTCTTGAAACAAGTGGATCTTCCAACAGAAATTGCAGCCCTCAAGGAAGAATTAAAAACAGCAACTGGGCAAAAGCGGATCAAGGCGATCCGCCGTCTGGATGTTTTGGATGCCTTCTATAAATCAGGCAACAAGCCAGAATGGATGATTCTCAACATCCTGCCTGTTATTCCGCCGGACCTGCGTCCGATGGTTCAGTTGGATGGGGGCCGTTTTGCGGCTTCTGACCTCAATGACCTCTACCGCCGTGTCATTAACCGGAACAACCGTCTCGCCCGTCTGTTGGAGCTTAATGCGCCAGGGATTATCGTACAAAACGAAAAGCGGATGCTGCAAGAAGCCGTTGATGCTTTGATTGATAATGGCCGCCGTGGTCGTCCAATCACAGGTCCAGGTAGCCGTCCGCTTAAGTCTCTCAGCCACATGCTAAAAGGGAAGCAGGGCCGTTTCCGTCAAAACTTGCTTGGTAAGCGGGTTGACTTCTCAGGGCGTTCAGTTATCGCTGTTGGGCCAACTCTTAAAATGTACCAATGTGGTGTGCCACGTGAAATGGCTATCGAACTCTTCAAACCGTTTGTGATGCGTGAGATTGTTGCCCGTGACTACGCTCAAAACGTCAAGGCAGCCAAACGCATGGTGGAACGTGGCGATGAGCGAATCTGGGACATCCTGGAAGAAGTGATTAAAGAGCACCCAGTACTGCTTAACCGCGCACCGACCCTTCACCGTCTGGGGATTCAGGCCTTTGAACCAGTCTTGATTGATGGTAAGGCGCTTCGTCTTCACCCACTCGTGTGTGAAGCCTACAACGCCGACTTTGATGGGGACCAGATGGCCATTCACGTGCCATTGTCTGAAGAAGCGCAAGCAGAAGCGCGGATCCTCATGCTGGCTGCGGAGCACATTCTTAACCCGAAAGATGGTAAGCCAGTTGTAACCCCATCTCAGGATATGGTCTTGGGGAACTACTACTTGACCATGGAAGACGCTGGGCGTGAAGGCGAAGGTATGGTCTTCAAGGATGCTAATGAAGCAGTCATGGCCTACCGTAATGGCTATGTTCACCTCCATACACGTGTGGGAATTGCGACAGACAGTCTGGATAAGCCTTGGCACGAGGATCAAAAGCATAAGATTTTGATGACCACCATCGGTAAAATCCTCTTCAATGCCATCATGCCAGCAGAGCTACCTTACTTGCAAGAACCTAACAATGCCAACTTGACTGAGGGTGTTCCTGCTAAGTATTTCTTGATGCCTGGTCAAGATATCAAAGTTGAGATTGCTAAGTTAGAGATCAATCCACCATTTAAGAAGAAAAACCTGGGGAACATCATCGCTGAAATCTTCAAACGTTTCCGCACGACAGAAACCTCTGCCTTGCTCGACCGCTTGAAGGACCTCGGTTACTACCATTCAACCTTAGCTGGCTTGACCGTAGGTATCGCAGATATTCCTGTTATTGATGATAAGGAAAGTGTCATCGAAGAAGCTCACGACAAGGTTGACTTGATCACCAAGCAGTTCCGTCGTGGTTTGATCAACGATGAGGAACGCTACAATGCGGTGACCAATACCTGGCGCGAAACCAAGGAAATCCTTGAAAAACGTTTGATTGAAAAGCAAGATCCGAAGAACCCAATCGTTATGATGATGGACTCTGGTGCCCGTGGTAACATCTCCAACTTCTCCCAGTTGGCCGGTATGCGTGGACTCATGTCTGCACCGAACGGTCGTATCATGGAACTGCCAATCCTATCTAACTTCCGCGAAGGTCTCTCTGTTCTCGAAATGTTCTTCTCGACCCACGGCGCCCGTAAGGGGATGACCGATACGGCCTTGAAGACCGCCGACTCCGGTTACCTGACCCGTCGTCTGGTTGACGTTGCCCAAGATGTCATCATCCGTGAGGATGACTGTGGTACTGACCGTGGTCTCGATATTACCTCTATCACAGACGGTAAGGAAATGATCGAACCATTGGAAGAACGTCTCCAAGGTCGCTACACCAAGAAGACCGTTAAGCATCCTGAGACAGGTGAAGTCATCATCGGTGCTAATAAGCTAATTACAGAAGACATTGCCCGTCAAATCGTAGAAGCTGGCGTGGAACAAGTGACCATCCGTTCTGTCTTTACTTGTAACACCCGCCATGGGGTCTGCCGTCATTGTTATGGGATTAACTTGGCAACTGGCGATGCTGTTGAAGTGGGTGAAGCGGTCGGTACGGTCGCAGCCCAATCCATCGGTGAACCTGGTACCCAGTTGACCATGCGGACCTTCCACACGGGTGGGGTTGCCTCAAACACCGACATCACCCAGGGTCTTCCGCGTGTCCAAGAAATCTTTGAAGCCCGCAACCCTAAAGGGGAAGCAGTCATCACAGAAATCAAGGGAACAGTTACAGCCATCGAAGAAGACGCAGCGACACGGACCAAGAAAGTCTTTGTTTCAGGGCAAACCGGCGATGGTGAATACGTTGTGCCCTATACAGCCCGTATGCGTGTCGAAGTCGGTGACAGCGTCAACCGTGGTCAAGCCCTCACGGAAGGGTCTATCCAGCCAAAACGTCTCTTGGAAGTTCGGGATGTCTTGTCTGTTGAGACCTACCTCCTTTCGGAAGTTCAAAAAGTTTACCGTAGCCAAGGGGTAGAAATCGGTGACAAGCACATTGAAGTCATGGTTCGTCAAATGCTTCGTAAGGTTCGCGTCATGGATCCAGGGGATACAGACCTTCTCATGGGGACGCTGATGGATATTACAGACTTTACAGATGCTAATGCCCAAGTCGTTATCTCAGGCGGCGTTCCTGCGACGGCTCGTCCAGTCTTGATGGGGATTACCAAGGCTTCCTTGGAGACCAATTCCTTCTTGTCAGCGGCCTCCTTCCAGGAAACCACCCGTGTGCTTACAGATGCGGCCATCCGTGGGAAACGTGACCACCTCCTTGGTCTCAAGGAAAATGTTATCATCGGTAAGATCATCCCAGCTGGTACGGGTATGGCTCGCTACCGCAACCTCGAACCTCAGGCCATCAATGAGGTAGAAACCATTGAACCAGAGGAAGTCGTGGCAGAAGTCCTTGAAACGGAATAAGCCAAAAAGTCAGAAAATCTTGATTTTCTGGCTTTTTTGGTTTGGTCTAGGTAAAAAATCGTGAAAACTATGGTATAATGTATCAATATTCATTAAAAAGCAAGATAGAGTCTCGATAAGACAGGGTCTACTACAGACAACTGACTGATTTTATGGAGAGTTTGTCGCATAATAGGAGGTGCAGAGTGTCTTATATATTAGAAGTTCTACCCAATTTGTTAAGAGGCGCAACAACGACACTAACGATTTTTGTACTTGTTTTGCTCTTGTCTATTCCCTTGGGTATATTGGTTGCCTTTTTGATGCAGATTAAGTTCAAGCCCTTGCGGTGGCTCATAGACCTCTATGTCCTCATTATGCGAGGGACGCCCCTTCTTTTGCAGTTGATTTTTTTCTATTATGTCCTTCCGAGTGTGGGCATTGTATTTGACCGAATGCCGGCGGTTATTATAGCTTTTACTTTGAATTATGCGGCCTATTTTTCAGAAATTTTCCGAGGGGGGATCGAAGCTATTCCTTCAGGCCAATACGAAGCGGCTAAAGTTTTAAAGTTAAGCCATGTCCAGACGATTCGCTACATTGTTCTCCCGCAGGTAGTCAAGATTGTCTTACCGAGTATTTTTAATGAGATTATCACTCTGGTGAAAGATACTTCCTTGGTTTATGCGCTGGGTGTCGGCGATTTGCTACTGGCTAGTCGAACAGCGGCCAATCGTGATGCTAGCCTGGCTCCCATGTTCATCGCTGGGGCAATTTACTTGTTGATGATTAGTGTCGTCACCTTCATCTCTAAGCAAGTCGAGAAGAAATTTGATTACTATAGATAGGAGAGGCTATGTTAGAATTACGAAATATCTCCAAATCCTTTGGAGACAAGCAGATTTTTAGCAATTATAGTCTTCTGATACCAGAAGGAGATATCATTGCGATCGCTGGTCAATCGGGTGGTGGCAAGACCACTTTGCTGAGAATGCTGGCTGGCCTAGAATCAATCGATTCTGGTGAGGTGATTTACAACGGAAAATCCCTGCCCTTAGACCATCTGGAACAGCGAAATCTGTTAGGATTTGTGTTCCAAGATTTTCAACTGTTTCCGCATTTGTCAGTGCTGGAAAACTTGACCCTCTCTCCCATCAAGACCATGAATCTTTCAAAGCAAGAGGCAGAAGAAAAGGCAGAGAAACTGCTAGCAACTTTAGGGTTAGCGGCTCATGCCAAGGCATATCCCTATTCTCTGTCTGGTGGTCAAAAACAGCGGGTAGCTCTAGCCAGAGCTATGATGATTTCACCAGAAATCATCGGCTTTGATGAACCGACGTCGGCGCTTGATCCTGGATTGCGTTTGGAGGTCGAAAAGCTGATCTTAGAAAACAAGGCTTCTGGGATTACGCAGATTGTCGTCACACATGACATGCAGTTTGCTGAGAATATTGCGGATCAAATCATTAACATTGAGCCTAAGCCTTAAATCTGTGAAGGAGAGACTTGGCCTCTTTGGAGAAATGTTATATTTTACAAAAAACCGAACAATCATAAAAATTATTTCAAAAATTAGTGACATTTTTTTAAAAAAGAGGTAGAATAAATAAACTAAATTTAGATGGCAGGGCCATCTAGGAGGAAACTTATGAAAATGAAGAAATTATTAGCAGGTGTTTTTGGTTTGGCGGCGAGTTTGACACTGGTTGCCTGCGGTCAGTCAGCCTCTAAAGAGGCAGCAAGCGATGCCTGGGCAAGCATTGAAAAAGAGGGCGAGATCACCATTGGTTTTGACAATACCTTTGTTCCAATGGGATTTGAAGATAGTTCAGGTAAGAATGTTGGGTTTGACATCGATTTAGCGACAGCCGTCTTTGACAAATACGATATCACTATCGAGTGGCAGCCGATTGACTGGGATTTGAAAGAAACAGAACTCAACAATGGCAAGATTGATCTCATTTGGAATGGTTACACTGCAACAGATGCCCGCCGTGAATTGGTTCTCTTTACAGAATCTTACATGGCTAATGAACAGGTCTTGGTTACCAAGAAAACTTCAGGCATTGATACTATTGAAGGCATGACAGGTAAGAAACTGGGAGCTCAGGCTGGTTCATCTGGTTACCACGTTTTCGCTGAGAATCCTGAAATCCTTAAGGATTTGGTGGATGGTGCAGATGCGACTCAGTATGCTACCTTCAACGAGGCCTTGATTGACCTGAAAAATGACCGTATTGACGGTCTCCTTATCGACCGCGTTTATGCCAATTATTACTTGGCTCAAGAAGGTATTCTGGATGACTATAATGTCTTGGTGCCAGGCTATGCGGAAGAGTCCTTTGCTGTTGGTGCACGTAAGTCTGACAAAACCTTAGTGGATAAAATCAATACAGCTCTCAAAGAACTCTATGCCGATGGCACGTTTGGAGACATCTCTGATAAGTGGTTTGGCGAAGATGTGGCAGCTGATGGTATCAAATAATTAGGGAGAAGATTCCTGAAAAGCTTCAGACTGTGGCTCAATTGATGCATTCTAAAGATTGGATCGGGATGTCTTTCCCCGAGTCTTGTCTAACTAAAATCTATTCACAATGAGGCTGGGCAAAAAGTCAGCTCTATCGGAACCATGGTAGAAAAGACCGCTTGACACAGTGATTGGGAGCTTGGACAGCCTGGGGTTAGGCTGTCCAAGGTTGTCTCCTAGAAATTAAAGAGAGACAATGCTGGTTTTGCCAGCTTTAGCCTTTCCCCTGCATAGTTCCAAAGGTCCGGGGGACCTTTGGAAGTTGGAAATGAAGCTGACGGCGTCAGCATCAAAAGGAACTTTAGTTCCAAACAACCGCTGCTGATTGGCAGTTTTGTTCGCTTTGTAGGCTCCAAAACTGACCTAATCAACTGTGCGGGGGTGGGAGTGAAACTGTCCACTGGACAGTTTCACTCCCACCCCCTTTTTTTGTTTGTCAGCTCAGATAAGGGTGAGCTTTCTGTTGTGTAGCCCATCGTTAGGATTTAGAGTATCGATTGTGAAAATTGAGCAAATTCTTTCCTATTTTATGAAATTTAGGCTATAATACCAATCAAGGAAGTAAGCTATGTATCAAGTGATTAAATTGTATGGAGATTTTGAACCCTGGTGGTTTTTAGAGGGGTGGCAAGAAGACATTGTCATGTGTCAGAACTTTGATGACTATGGACAGGCAGAGCGGCTTTACCAGAAAGAGTGGCAGCAGCTCCGGCAAGTTTTACCCCAGCATGAAGAGCGGACCGATAAGATGTCTGTCTTTTGGGATCCCGCTGAACAGCGTTGGTGTGAAGAGTGCGATGAATTTTTGCAACAGTACCATTCGCTCCTCTTATTGGAACACCATGAGATGGTGACTTGGTTGCCCCAGCAGGCAGTGGGAGGATCTAAACGTGTCAAGGCTTGCCATTTGAAAAAAGCAGAATAATAGAGAAAAAGTTGGCGGAGGTCAACTTTTTTTGTGTTCTTACGAATTGATAGGAGAAGGATCTTAGATTTAGTAAAGCCGGACATGATTTGAAGGTGTGAGTATAGTCGTTAGTCTTCTGCAGGAGAGATGCAAGGCTAAAAGGATCCGTCATTTTTAGAACAACCAAGAAAGGAGACTGGTTATGGCACAGGAATTGGCCAAACGCTTAATCGCCCAGGCCAGTGAGGAGAGGGTTAGTGATATTTATATCCTGCCCAAGGAGACAGAATTTGAACTGTATTTTCGTCAAGGGGAAGACAGGCGATTTATAGCTAGCTATGAGCCTGATAAGATGTCAGCTGTTATTGGGCATTTTAAGTTTATGGCTGGCATGAATGTCGGCGAAAAAAGAAGGAGTCAACTAGGTTCTTGTACCTATGATTATGGCACAGGACAGATTGCCATGAGGCTGTCGACGGTTGGAGACTACCGAGGCCAGGAAAGTCTGGTCATCCGACTGCTCTATGACTTGGATCAGGACTTGAACTTCTGGTTTGAGAATATCAGGTCTCTGGCCCAAGAGGTAAAAGGAAGGGGGCTCTACCTTTTTTCGGGACCAGTAGGGAGTGGGAAGACCTCTCTCATGTATCATCTAGCTAGGCAACATTTTACGGGCCGTCAGGTCATTACGATTGAGGATCCTGTTGAGATCAAACAGGCTGATATGCTCCAGCTCCAACTCAATGAAACCATAGGAGCAACCTATGATGATTTGATAAAATTGTCCCTGCGTCATCGTCCAGACTTGTTGATTATTGGGGAAATTCGGGATAGCCAGACGGCACGGGCGGTCATGCGGGCCAGTCTGACAGGAGCAACGGTCTTTTCGACCATTCATGCCAGATCCATCAGAGGCGTCTATGACCGTCTCTTAGAATTAGGCGTTAGCCCAGAAGAGTTGAACAATAGCTTGCAGGGGATTTATTACCAGCGTTTGCTAGCAGGAGGAGGTGTTGTCGATTTTGAAAACAGAAATTTTGAAGCCTACCAGCCAGGTCGGTGGAACCAAAAGATGGATCAGCTTTTTGAAGCAGGACATCTCACTGAAATCCAATGGGAAACCGAAAAAATTAGGCTTGCTTAGGCAAAAAAAGATTATCGCCCTTTTTAACAATTTGTTCACATCGGGGTTTAACTTGACAGAGATTGTCAGCTTTCTAAGGCGGAGTCAGCTCTTAGCAGACCCCTATACCCAAGCCATGCAGGATGGCCTGCTGTCGGGGCAATCTTTTGCCGTAATTATGAAGCACCTAGGTTTTTCAGACCAAGTGGTGACCCAGCTCAGCCTAGCTGAGATGCACGGGAACTTATCGCTTTGTTTGTCCAAGGTAGAAGCCTATCTAGGTCAAGTTCTCAAGGTCAAAAAGAAACTGATTGAGGTGGCTACCTATCCCTTGATTTTGGTCGGCTTCTTAGTGGTTTTGATGCTGGGCTTGAAGAATTACCTGCTCCCACAGCTGACCCAAGGCAATCTGGCGACTGTTTTGGTTGGTCACTTCCCGGTGCTCTTTCTCGGTTTCTTCTGCACGACGCTTTTAGCCATTCTCGGTTTTCGCTTCTGGTTAAAAAGGACTAGACAGCTGCCTATTTACAGTAGAATGGCGCGCCTTCCTGGTTTTGGGAGCTTGCTACGGCTCTATTTGACGGGCTACTACGCCAGAGAATGGGGCAACCTGATCGGTCAGGGCTTAGAAATGACCCAGATTTTGCAGATTATGGTCGATCAACCGTCAAGGTTGTTCTCAGAGATTGGTCAGGACATGTTGGAAAGCTTGTCTCAAGGGCAACCATTCCATCAAAAAGTTCAGGATTATCCTTTTTTTGAGAGGGAATTGAGCCTGATCATTGAATATGGTGAGGCCAAATCCAAGTTAGGGCAGGAGTTGGAGATCTATGCCAGCGACTGCTGGGACCGCTTCTTTTTCTCAATCAACAAACGGATGCAGTTGATCCAGCCCTTGATCTTTATTTTTGTTGCCCTTGTCATTGTGCTGATTTATGCAGCCATGCTTTTACCTATTTATCATAATATGGAGGTTCATTTGTGAAAAATCGCTTTAAAAACATTAAAAAGTCGTTGGTTTCCGGATTCACTCTGGTGGAGATGAGGGATAGTAAAATTCTTTATATTTTCCACATGATTTTTATGCTCTCAGCCTTTACACGGACTTTGTTTATCAATCCTCTAACCATTAT